>CAMDXD010000034.1 GCA_945877995.1 Bordetella parapertussis | reverse complement strand
CGCCCTGGTGGATGGTGCGCGGTGCGTTCACCGTACCCAGCGGCTGCCCGGTGGGCGTGTTCATCGACAGCAGCTCGTTGTCGACCTGCGAGCGGTAGTAGGACACGTCCCAGGTTGCGTTGCGAAGGAAGCCGCGGCTGCCGACCTCGAAGGTGGTGCCCTTCTGCGCGCTGACTGGCGTCACGTTCGGTCCACCGGCGAGTTCGCCGAAGCTCGGCGGTTCGAAGCTGCGGCTGATGTTCGCATAGACGTCGATCTGCGGACTCCACTCGTAGCGCACGCCGACCTTCGGCGAGAACTGGCTGTAGGTCCGGTTCACGCTGTTGTCGCCGTCGGCCAGGAACTTGTCGTCGAGCCTGCGGCTGGAGCGGGTCGCGTTGAACCCGAGGACCGCCGCCCACTGCGGTGCCAGGTAGAGCTGGTTCTCGGCGAACAGCGAATGGTTGGTGGAGGTCTGGGTACTCTGAGCGGTGCGCGCGCCGGCGCGGCCGCCGAGGTTCTGGAAGCGGTTGTCCTCTACCCGCGCCCGGGTCGGGATGAAGCCGACGACGAATCGGTTCTTCATGCCGGCCAGCGGTGCGTTGTTCACGTACCGGAACGACAGCCCGTAGTCGTCCGAATCCTGGCGCAGTACCTGGAAGATCGGGTGGTCGAGGTTCTTGCGCGAATAGAACGCACCGAATTCGATCTGCGCCTCGCCCATCCGGTAGACCGTACGGTTGGACACGCGCTGCAGCTGGTAGTCGCGCTTCTGGCGCTGGGCCAGGCTGCCGGCCGCCGCGAGCGTCGGATCTGCGTTGAGCTGTGCCTTGGTCAGGCTGCCCGGCAACTGCGAGTCGGAGTCGGTGATCGACAGATAGAACCGGGTCTCCAGGTCGGGGTTGATGCGAAAGCCGACGTTGCCGAAGAAGCGCATGTTCTCCTGGTCGGCCCAGTTGCGGAAGCCGTCCTGTCGTGAATGCGAGATCGATGCGTAGTAGTCGACCGGTCCGGACACGCCGCCGGTGGAACCGAACGCGCGCAGGTAGCCGAAGCTGCCGGCCTCCAGGCGCAGGCGCGCACGATCGGCGTCGTGGCCGGTCGGCGACACGAAGTTGATCGAGCCGCCGAGGGTAGTGCCGCCGTACTGCAGCGCGTTGCCACCGCGGAACACTTCGGTGTACTTGAGACCGATCGGTTCGATCGCCTGGAAGTCGAAGCCGCCGTCGGCCAGGTTGACCGGCACGCCGTCGAGCAGCACCTGTACGCCGCGGCCGTGGAAGGTGCGCTGGATGCCCGAGCCGCGGATCGACAGCCGCGCCTCGTCGGAGCCGAAGCGCGGCTGCACGAACACGCCGGGTGCGAATCCGAGCAGGTCCTGGAAGGTGGAGGCGCGGCCGGTCTCATAGCTCTCGGGATCGACCACTGCGGCGCCGCCCGGTGCGAAGCGCGATTCGCGCTGCGCGCCCTCGAGGCTGGGTACGGTCAGGCTGGGCTCTGCGGCGGCCTTGCCCTGGATGATCACCGGGGGCAGTTGCACCGGGGTGGAGGATTGCGCGATCGCGCTGGCGGAAAAAAGGCTGCCGGTCGCTGCGGCGAGCGCGAGCTGCGGCATCGACCGTCGTTGGCGGAAGTGCTTCATGGTTGTCTTCCTGTCGTGCTTGCACGGAGCCGCGCATCTGCGTCGGCGATACCGCGCACGGGTTCTACGGCGAGGCGAACAGGCCTCGCGCCAGGGCTGGGAAGGTCAGCCGTGGACGGGGGGCGCCCGCGGACTCGCGAGCGTCCAGGTGGGGCCAGGAGGCTGCCGCCAGATGCCGTCTGCCAGCGGTGGCGCCGACCGGGCTTGCGGCACGAGCAGGCCCGATGTGGCGACCGACACTGGCAGGCCTGCAGTTGCATGGAGCAGGCAGAACGGACAGTCGGCGCCGGCAGCTGCGCTGTCGGGCAGGGATCCATCGGACGCTGCGCCGACATCGATCGCCACCCGCTTCATGCCGGTGGAGGTGCAGACCTCCAGCCATGTCGTGCTGTCGGGCTGGGCCGCCAGCATCACGCGCGCCACGACCGGCGATAACGCGCCGAACAGCAGCGCGAGGCATGCGATCCAGGCGACGGCTCGGCGCGCGAGGACGGTTCGTGACGGGCGCATGGCGCGGACGGCTAGCACAGCACGATCGCGTGGTGCCAACCGACGATAACCGGGTGCCGCATCAAGCCCCACGCCGCTCGATCGTGATCCCAAGCTTCTTCACGCCCGGCATCAGGTTCAGCTTCGCAAGCGAGAGCCGCAGCCGTGGCATTCCGAACTCGCGCAGCAGCGTGGTGGCGATCAGTTCGGCCAGCGCTTCGAGCAACTGGGCATCGTGGTCGTCGAGGATTTCGCGCACCCGCGCCACCACCTTGCTGTAGTCGATGGTGTCGGCGAGTTCATGGCTGTCTGCCGCGTGCCGGCCGCGCAGGTCGAAGTCGATGTCGAGTTCCACCGCCTGCTTCACTTCCCGTTCCCACGGATAGACCCCGACCAGCGTCTGGTGGCGCAGTTCACGGATGAAGATGGTGTCGGGCGAGGGGGGCTGCGCGGTGGCTTCGGTCGTGCTCATGGTCGGGCCGATGTTAGCGAGCATCGGGCGGCCGCGCTACACTGGCCGCATGCCCGACATGCCTGCCGACCTGCTGATCATCCTGGCTGCCTACCTGATCGGCTCCATCTCGTTTGCCGTGATCGTCAGCCGCGGCTTCGGATTGCCCGACCCGCGCACCTACGGCTCGAAGAACCCGGGCGCGACCAACGTGCTGCGCTCCGGCCGCAAGGCGGCCGCGATCCTCACGCTGGGTGGCGACGGCCTGAAGGGCTGGCTGGCGGTCGTGCTCGCGCAGTGGCTCGCGCCGGCGCAGGGATACACCGACACCACGATCGCGCTGGTGGCACTGGCGGTCTTCCTCGGCCACCTCTACCCGGTGTTCTTCCGATTCATCGGGGGCAAGGGCGTGGCGACCGCCGCCGGCGTGCTGTTCGCGCTGAACCCCTGGCTCGGGCTGGGCCTGCTCGTGATCTGGCTGGTGCTGGCGGTCGGGCTCAAGCTGTCTTCGCTGGCGGCGCTGGCCGCGACCGCCGCGGCGCTGCCGCTCGCCTGGTGGCTGGCCATGCCCGGCGCGTACCTCGCCACGATCGGCGCGATCGGCGTGCTGCTGGTCTGGCGCCACCGATCGAACATCCGCAAGCTGCTGTCGGGTACCGAGAGCGGTTTCGGCGGCAAGGCTGGCAAGGAAGATCCGACCGCGCAGCAGTAGCTGGCCGGCGCAGCCGCGCTTCGTGTTCAGGGGCGCTGCAGCGAATCGAGCGGCCAGCGCGGACGCACCCCGAAGCCGCTGGCGCCGACATCGCTTGCAGCGGCCGGCAGGCGTCCTTCGCGCAGGCGCAGCGCACCGGCCCACGCGATCATCGCGCCGTTGTCGGTGCACAGCGCTACCGGCGGATACACCACGCGCGCACCACGTCGGCGCACCGCGGCGTCGAGCTTTTCGCGCAGCCGCAGGTTGGCACCGACGCCACCGGCGACCACCAGCGTATCTAGGCCGGTGCGCACGAGCGCACCGATCGACTTGGCGCACAGCACGTCGGTGACCGCTTCCTGGAACTCGGCCGCGATGTCGGCGACGGTCGCCGCAGTCAGTGCCGCCTGCGCGCGCACCAGCGTCAGCACGGCGGTCTTCAGGCCGCTGAAGCTCATCTCGAGGTCGTTGCTGGCGATCATCGGGCGTGGCAGCTTCAGGCGCCCGGCCTTGCCGGCCAGGGCGGCCTTCGCCACCGCAGGTCCCCCGGGGTAACCGAGGCCGAGCAGTTTCGCCGTCTTGTCGAACGCTTCGCCCGCCGCGTCGTCCAGCGTGTCGCCCAGCAGTTCATAGTCGCCGACGCCGCCCACCCGCATCAACTGGCTGTGCCCGCCCGAGACCAGCAGCGCAACGAAGGGAAACGCAAGGTCGGGCTCCGAGATCAGCGGCGACAGCAGGTGGCCCTCGAGATGGTGGATCGGGATCACCGGGATGCGCAGCGCATAGCCGAGCGCGTGCGCCACGCTGGTGCCCACCAGCAGCGCGCCTGCCAGCCCCGGGCCCTCGGTGACCGCGATCGCATCGAGTTCGGCGAGCGTGCAGCCGGCCTCGGCGAGCACCTTGCGGGTCAGCGGCAGCAGCCGGCGCACATGGTCGCGCGAGGCCAGTTCCGGCACCACGCCGCCATACGCCTCGTGCAGGTCGACCTGGGAGTGCAGCGCGTGCGCGAGCAGGCCGCGCTCGCCGTCGACCAGCGCGACGCCGGTCTCGTCGCAGGATGTCTCGATACCCAGGACCCGCATGCCATCCCCGTCAGCCGGACGCGAGGTTGCGCCGGGCCGGGCATTCTAGCGGGTCCGCGCCGGGCCCATCCGCTATCATCGACGGGATAGTGGAGGAGCTTTCGATGGGCAAGCAGACGAATACCGGCGGCCGTTACGACCTGGAACGGTTGTTCAACCCGCGCTCGGTCGCCATCCTCGGCGCGTCGCAGAACGTGAAGTCGATCAGCGGCCAGCCGGCCTGGTCGCTGGCGAAGCATGGCTACAAGGGCACGCTGTACCCGGTCAACCCGAAGTACGACACGGTCGAAGGCGTCCGGTGCTACCCGTCGGTCGAATCGCTGCCCGAGGTGCCCGACCTGGCGCTGATCCTGGTCGCTGCCGCGCGCGTGCCGCAGATGCTGCTGGAAGTCGGCAGGAAGGGCATCCCGTTCTGCATCATCTTCAGTTCCGGCTTCGCCGAGACCGGCGCGGAAGGGCTTGCGCTGCAGCACGAGATCGCGGCGATCGCCCGCGAGCATTCCATCGCAGTGGTCGGGCCGAACTGCCAGGGCATGATCGGCGTCACCGACGATGTCTATGCCGGCTTCGGCTCGGCGTTCTCCGGCGACAACTTCCGCCAGGGTTCGCTGTCGATGACCACCCAGTCCGGCGGCTTCGGCTACGGCGTGATCATTCTCGCCGAGGAATCCGGCCTGGGTTTCCGCAGCATCGTCAGCACCGGCAATGAATCCGGCCTGACCACCACCGACTTCATCGAGTGGTTCACCCGCGATCCGCAGACCAAGGTCATCGGCGCCTATATGGAGGGCGTGAAGGACGCGCACCGCCTGCTCGAAGTCGGCGACAAGGCGCTCGATGCCGACAAGCCCGTACTGATCTGGAAGGTCGGCAACACCGATGTCGGTCAGCGCGCGGCGGCCTCGCACACGGCCAACCTCGGCGGGGCGCTCGCGCTCTACGAGGCGGCGTTCCGTCAGCGCGGCATGATCCGCGTGCGCGATGCGAACGAGCTGATCGACTACACCCAGGTGTTCGAGTGTGGCAAGCGCCCGGCGGGCAACCGGGTTGCGATCGTCACCATCTCGGGCGGCGGCGGCATCCTGATGGCCGACCAGTGCGTCGAGTCGGGCCTGTCGGTCGGGGCGCTCACCCGCGACAGCGAACTGGCGCTGAAGGACATCATCCCGTCGTTCGGCTCGTGGCAGAACCCGATCGACATTACAGCGGGCATCTTCAACAACCCCGAGATGCTGGCGCAGGCGATGCAGATCATCGTCGACGACCCGTCGGTGGATTCGATCGTGGTCATCTTCGCCTCGCTGCAGGGCGACATCGCCACCCAGCGCGCGAAGGAACTGGCCGAACTGAGCGCACGCACGCCCAAGCCTATCCTCGCCGCCTGGAGCGCACGCGAGAAGTTCGCGTCCGAGGCCTACCGCATCCTGAAGGAAGGCAAGGTGCCGCGCTTCTCGACGCCGGTGTCGTGCGGCAAGGCACTGGCCGCGCTGACCACCTTCGCCGAGGCACAGCGCCGCCGTGCGAGGGAGAAGGCCGAGCCGGTGCTCGAGCTCGAACGCCCGGAGGCGAAGGCGATGCTTGCCGGGCGCAGCACCGACCTGGCCGAGTACCAGGCCAAGGCACTCATCTCGGCCTATGGCATCCCGGTCACGCGCGAGGTGCTGGCGAAGGACCGCGCGGCGGCCGTCGCAGCGGCGAAGGAGATCGGCTTCCCGGTGGTGATGAAGGTGCAGTCGACCGGCATCGCGCACAAGACCGAGGCGGGCGGCGTGCGTATCGGCGTGCCCGATGCGGCCGCGGTCGAGGCCGCGTTCGATGCGATCGTCGCCAGCGCGAAGGCATACGCGCCGGATGCGGTGATCGATGGCGTGTCGGTGCAGGAGATGGTGTCTGGCGGCACCGAACTGATCGTCGGCGTGCAGAACGACCCGTTATTCGGGCCGGCGGTGATGGTCGGCCTGGGCGGCATCTACGCCGAGGTGTTCAAGGACGTGTCGTTCCGCCTCGCGCCGCTGACCCGCTCGGTCGCCGAGTCGATGCTGCACGACCTCAAGTGCTTTCCGCTGCTCGACGGCGCACGCGGCCGGCCGAAGGCGGATGTCGAAGCGCTGGTCGACGTGCTGCTGAAGCTGTCCGCACTGTCGATCGACCTGAAGCAGGACCTGGCCGAGCTCGACATCAACCCCCTGGTGGTGCTCGATCAGGGGCGCGGCGTGCGTGCGCTCGATGCGCTCGCGAAGCCGCACGGCCAGGGCTGATCACTGGAACTCGAACCGGAGCCGATGCCATGAACCTACCCGTATCCGACGCCCTCCTGCAGGTGCCGTCCGCCGACCTCGGTTTCGCCCGCGGGCTGGACGAGGACGTGCTGCTGCTCAAGCGCGAACTACGCCGTTTCATCGAGGCCGAGGTGGAGCCGCGATCGCGGTGGATCGAGGAGAACGACACCATCCCCGACGACCTGATGGGGATGGCGCGCGACCTCGGACTGTTCGGGCTGACGATCCCCGAGGCCTACGGCGGCATCGGCCTCGACCTCGCCGGCAAGTGCGCGATGGAAGAGGAACTCGGCCGCAGCAACTACGGCTTCTCGACGGTCATCGCCAACCACACCGGCATCAGCACCAAGGGCATCGTCGACCTCGGCAACGACGAGCAGAAGCAGCGCTACCTGCCGCGCATGGCCACTGGCGAGTGGGTCGGCTGCTTCGCGCTGACCGAACCGCAGGCGGGGTCGGACCCGGCCGCGATGCGCACCAGCGCGGTCAGGCGCGGCGACAAGTGGGTGCTCAACGGCGAGAAGATCTACATCACCAATGCGACCATCGCCAACGTGTTCACGGTGATGGCGGTGACCGACCGATCGAAAGGCGCGAAGGGCATTTCCGCCTTCATCCTCGAGCGCGACTTTCCCGGCCTGTCGGTCGGCCCCAACGAGCGCAAGATGGGCATGCACGGCTGCGGCACTGCGCCGGTGATCATGCAGGATTGCGAAGTGCCCGCCGCCAACCTGCTCGGGCCCGAGGGCATGGGCTATGTGCAGGCGCTCAAGACGCTGACCGCCGGGCGGGTGACCGTCGCCGCCCGCTGCTGCGGCATCATGGACCGGCTGATCGAGCGTACCGTCGACTACCTGAAGACGCGCGAGCAGGGCGGCAGCAAGCTCGCCGCCTACCAGGGCCTGCAGTGGATGCTGGCCGACATGGCGCTGTCGCGCGACGCTTCACGCCTGCTCGTGCAGCGCGCGATCGACACCATCCGCAGCGGCGCCCGCGGCACGGTCGAGGCATCGATGGCCAAGCTGCATGCGACCGAGGCGGCCGGAAGGGTGGCCGATGCGGCGATCCAGCTGCATGGCGGCATCGGCTACATGCGCGACTTCGGCATCGAGACGATGGCGAGGGATGTGCGGATCACCCGCATCTATGAAGGGACGTCGGAGATCCAGCGGTCGCTGATCGCGCGGGAGTTGCTGAAGGACTGAGGCGTGGCCCTCCGGTCGAGTCGACGGGAGGGCTTGATCATGAAGCGCCGGCAAGCGCCCTGGTGCGTCCCGGAAACGCCTTCACCAGCCTGGCATCCGCCGTCACCAGCGGCACATCGAGGTACTCGGCGAGCGCGACGTATTCGCAGTCATATGCCGAGCAACCGCTCTGCTTTGACAGCCTGAGGACATCCAGCGTGTCGACGTTGTACTGATCGGGTCCGACGATCGCCGAGGCTCGCGAGTACAGGGCTGCGGCATCCATGAGGGCCAGCTTGTTCGCGCGGACGTATGTCGCCAGGACGTTCCGCAATTCACTGCGCCACAGGACAGGTGCGGCCCATTCGGGATCGGATCGGAGCAGTTGCTCTGCGCCAGCGGTGAACTTCCCGGGCATCAGCAGGTAGGCGAGGACGTTCGTATCGACGACGATCATGATCGACCTTGTCGCTTGAAGCCGTCGATCGCCTCGTGATCGAACACGGCCTCGGGCAGCCTGGCGCGGATGGCGCGTATCGCCGCCAGTTGATCCTCGATGGGAGCCCGCCGGGTCATCAGCGTCGCTTCGATGCAGGCGATCACCTCGCTGTTCAGGCTTCTGTGGTTGGCGGACGCAGACGCCTTCAACCGCTCGTACACGTCGTCCGGGATCCCTTTCAGGGTGACGGTGGTCGCCATGGCACTTCTCCAAAAGAAACCATTATGGTGTCGTTATGGTTCTCTCGCAAATGACTCAGCCTTCGTTCGCGCAGCCCTCGTTCATTCATCGATGCAAAAGGTAGAATTCCAACTTCGTTTTCCGACTGAGGCCATCATGCACGTCACCGACAAGGGTCAAGTCACGATCCCGAAACACATCCGCATCGCAGCCGGCGTCGCACCCGGCAGCGAGGTCTCGTTCAGCCTCGAGGGCAGCCGGATCGTGATCACGCCGGTTGGCACCGGCGTGAAGGATGACCGGCGGGACACGCTGAGGGCTGCGGCAGCGCGGGCCCGGGCCTCCATGAGGCCCGAGTTCAGGCAACTGGCCGCCGATGAGATCATGAAGTTCCTGCGTGGCGAGGACGCGGCACCCGCCGCCGTTCGCCGTGGCCATCGCTAGTCTCGCGGGCTACGACGGCACCGCCGGCACGCTCGTCGACACGAATATCTGGATCGACTGCATGGACCCGGGCAGTCGGTGGCACGACTGGGCCGTCGAGCAGCTCCAGTTGCTGAGCGAGCGGTCGCCGCTGCACGTCAACCTGGTGATCTACACGGAGCTGCTGGTCCCAGGCCCTGACATCGCCGCGCTCGACGGATTGCTCGACGTATACGAGACGTTACGGACGCCGCTGCCGTGGACATGTGCATCACTGACGGCGGCGGCCTTTGCCCTCTACCGCAAGTACGGCGGATCGAAGGCGAAGCCGTTGCCGGACTTCTACATCGGCGCGCATGCGGCGGTTGCGAATCTGAGGGTTCTGACGCGCGACCCGGCTCCGTACAGGACCTATTTCCCGAAGCTGGTGGTGGTAGCCCCCGTCTCATGATCGCGTCGCCGACCTGGTCGGTATCCGCAACCGATTCAGGGCGAATGCCTGCGTTCGGTCGGGCAGGCGGTGACCTGGGTGGACTGATCGGGCCCGGGAGTGCAGCGGTCGCCTGCCCTGCTGATCGCAACGGCGCGTGTCCTGCCCGGCGCCCACTCTTGGTATCATCCACGAGTTGGGCTAGCGCCTTCGAAGTTCCAGGCCGCGATCATGAGCAGCATCCCCGCGGCCCCGCAGAGCAGTTCCGCACGGCGATGTCGGCAGTTCCATGCGGTTCGCGGTTGGAGCCAGGCCCCCCGGGACAGCCCGCGGCGCCTGCCGGCGTTTCCATGCAGCCTCGACAGCCCCAGACCGCAGCCAGACCGCAGCCAGACCGCAGCCAGATGCCGCGCTTCCACGAACGGAGAAACACAAGATGAGTGCAACCCTCGACCTGCTGAAGATCGCCCAGGAAGAAGCCAGCGGCGACCTGTTCAAGTACCTCGACAGCATCTACAAGCGTTCCGACGTCAAGCTAGAAGGCTCGCCCGACGCGATCCTCTGGGAAGGCGGCAACCCCGCCGGCGGCGTGAAGCCGGTCGCGCACACCTTCACCGATACCTTCGCGCTCAACGGCACGCTGATGGCACTCGACGTGCTTGGCCTGCCCTACCTCGGCGTGCCGATGATGGCGCAGTACCGCCACGACACGAAACTCGCCTGCCTCGACTGGTTCGGCAAGCTGCCCTACACCTCGATCAAGTGGTCGACCGCCGGTGACTTCCTGGTGAACGACGGTGGCAAGAAGGTCGTCGTGTTCGGCAAGTCGGCCAACGCGCCGCTGCGCACCTCCGCCGGTGTGTACTGCAACGTGCGTCCGTACGGCCCGATCACCGCGGTGCGCTGCATGCCCTGCCTGCCCTACTCGCAGGACAAGAAGAAGTTCAAGGTCGATCCCGAGACCGGCATCGTCCACTCCGAGATGAACACCCCCGGCATCCGCATGGCCCATGCCGGACGCCTGTTCCTGAAGATGGTGCACGAGACCGGCCAGCTCGGCCGCGTCGCGATGAAGCCGACCCAGGCCCAGGAAGACGCGATCAACGCCGGCCTGCTGCGCTGGATGCTCCAGGGCACCAAGTTCAAGCTGGTGCGCAAGTACTCGGTCGATGCGTACGAAGAGCACAAGGACAACGTCGACGCGATCGTCAAGCTGCTGCCGAAGGACTTCAAGGACGGCATGGAGAACTGGGGCGGCGAGATCAGCGAGCATATCGCCGACACCAACTACGGCCTGCTGCTGCATGACGTGATCCGCCACCGCAAGTCGATCGTGCTCGGCACCGACCTCGACGGCGACCGCCTGACCGACCTGATGGCCGACGGCCCGCAGGTGCTGCGTGATTTCGGCCAGATGGTGCTAGACCACGCCAAGACCGGCATGGACATGAACAAGGTCTGGGCCGACATGGGCTTCACCATGAAGAACGGCCGCGACATGACCAGCGTGATGTACCGCATGGTCGGCGAGCCGATCTACGAACAGACACTCGGTTCGGCCGATGCGATGCTCACCCGCCTGCTCGACGGCGACGAGACGGTCGGCGGCACGAAAGATCCCTACGATCCGCGCATCCACTTCGTGCTGATCAATGATGCGTACAAGGCCGCGAACCCGGGCCACACGCAACTGCACAAGTGGCTCGACGACCAGCTCGCGACCTTCGACTCCATCTACGATCCGAAGCGTCCGAAGTACATCGACGGCTACTTGAAGCTGAAGGCCGCGATCAAGCCGTGGGGTAGTCAGTAATCGGCTATCCACCAGGACCGATGCCATGACTGCTCTCAAGGAACTCTTCGACCTCTCCGGCCGCGTCGCGGTCGTCACTGGCGGCTCGACCGGCCTCGGCCTGCAGATGGCCGAGGCGATGGCCGAGTTCGGGGCGAAGGTGGTGATCTGTGCGCGCAAGGCCGACCGCCTGGCCACCGCCGAGGTGAAACTGCGCGAGTACGGTGCCGAGGTGCTGACCGTCGCCTGCGACGTGGCGAAGGCCGAGGCGGTGGCGTCGCTGCACGACCAGGTGATGGAGCGTTTCGGTGGCGTCGATATCCTGATCAACAACGCTGGCCGAGCCTGGGTCGCGCCAGTGGAGGAGATGCCGCTGGAGCGCTGGCAGCAGGTGTTCGACCTGAACATCACCGCGCCCTTCATGCTGGCCCAGGCCTTCGGCCGCCACATGATCACGCAGAAGAAGGGCAGCATCATCAACATCGCGTCGATCGCCGGCCTGGTCGGGCGCAACCCGGACGCATACAACTCGATCGCCTACGGTTCGAGCAAGGGCGCGCTGGTCAACTTCACCCGCGACCTGGCGATCAAGTGGGCGCGCCACAACATCCGCGTGAACGCGATCTGCCCGGGCTTCTTCGTCACCGACATCAACCGCAAGGTCTACGATGAGCGGCCGGAGAAGATCGACCGCGAGATCCCGCTCGGCAAGCCCGGCGGCGACAGCGACATCAAGGGTGCAGCCGTCTGGCTCGCCTCCGACGCCAGCCGGTTCGTCACCGGCGCGATCATTCCGGTCGACGGCGGCACGACGGCTTGGTAACCTGATTGCCGTGGACAGGCGCCCGCAGAGGCGCCGCCGTTCCGGATGCATGCAGCCGGCCCGATCCGGCGCTGCCTCGGCAACCAGGAGGAGAAGACGATGCGGGTCCGTTCGCGAGCGCGCCAGGCGCCCTGCGTGATGGCGGCTGCACTGGCCGCTGCCGTTGCCACCGGCCTGTTGCTCCAGGCTGCCAATGCATCGGCCCAGTCGCCGCAGGCGTTTCCCTCGAAGCCGATCCGCTTCCTGATCAGCTTCACGCCGGGCGGCACGACCGACACGCTGGCGCGCACGATCGCCGAGCGGATGGCGAAGGCCTGGGGCCAGCCGGTGCTGCCCGAGAACCGCCCGGGGGCAGCGGGCGTGATCGCGGCGGAGATGACCGCCCGCGCGCCGGCCGACGGACATACGCTGCTGATGGCCAGTTCCGGGTATGCGATCAACGCCACGCTGCAGCCGAAGCTGCCCTACGATTCGGTGAAGGACATCACCGGCGTGGCGATCGTGGCCGACCTGCCGAACATCGTGATCGTGCATCCGTCGCTGCCCGTGCGCACGATCGGCGACCTGCTCGCGCTCGCGCGCAAGCGGCCGGGGCAGTTGACCTACGCGTCTGCCGGCACCGGGTCGAGCCAGCACCTGGCCGGGGAACTGTTCAAGACCATGACCAGCACGAACATCGTCCATGTGCCGTACAAGGGCGGCGTGCCGGCCACCACCGACCTGATCGGTGGCCATGTCGACCTCACCTTCGGCAGCACCGCCAACCTGCCAGGAGTGCGCGCCGGCCGGCTGCGGGCGATCGCGGTGACCACCGCGAAGCGCTCCCCGGCGCTGCCTGACCTGCCGACCGTCGACGAGTCCGGCGTGCCGGGCTATGAAGCCCCGGTCTGGTACGCGGTGCTGTCGACCGCCGGCACGCCGCGCGAGGTACTCGACCGGCTGTCCGGTGAGATCCGCCGCTTCACCGAAGACCCGGCCGAGCGGGCCCGTTTCCGCGAGCAGACCGCCGACCTGCGCTGGGCTTCGCCCGAGGATACGACCGCATTCGTGCACGCCGAGATCCGCCGGTGGGGCGAGGTCGTGCGCCGGAGCGGCGCGCGCACCAACTGAGCGCTTACTTGCCACTGGCGCGGCCGGCCGGGTGATGGAATCATCGCGGGTCCCGCGCGGCCCCTGCGGCGGCATCGTCCGATGATCCCGCCGCGAAGCGCCGCCGCCCCGCTCGTATCACCGGAGGTCACTGAATTGAGCAACACGATCGCAGAACAACTGCTTGCCGCGCTGAAGGAAGCCGGTGTCGACCGCCTGTTCGGCATCCCTGGCGGCGGGGCCACCGCCGAACTGGTCAGCGCCAGCAAGGCGGCCGGCATCGAATTCGTACTGACCCAGCACGAGACCTCGGCGATCATCGCAGCCGGCGTGTACGGCCAGCGCACCGGGACGGTCGGCGTCGCGCTGTCGGCGATCGGCCCCGGGGTGGCCAACTTCGCCAACGGCCTCGCGCACGCCATGCTCGATCGCCTGCCGGTGCTGGCGATCGCCGATCGCTACCGGGGCGGCGTGCATGAAGTCGCGCTGCGCCAGCAGTTCGACCACCTTGCGATGATGCGGCCGGTAACCAAGGCGCAGATCACGCTGCACGAGGACACCTGGGATGTCGGCCTGCGCCGCGCGTATCGCACGGCGCTGGCCGAGCGGCCGGGGCCGGTGTTCATCGACTTCCCGAACAACGTGGCTGGCAAGACGAACCAGCCCGCCACGCCACTGCGCCTGCTGCAGCCTGCGTACGAGGCGCGCGTGCCGGCTGCGGCGCTGGCCGAGGCGGCTGCGGTGATCGGTGCTGCACGCCGGCCGCTGATCCTCGCCGGCAACACTGCGCTGTCGCTGCCGGCCGGCGCGCTCGCGCGCTTCGCATCGGTGCTGCGCGCGCCGGTGCTGACCTCGGCCAAGGCCAAGGGCGCGATCGCCGCGGACGATCCCTGGTCGGCAGGCGTGTTCATGGGCGGCAAGCTGGAACAGGCCTTGATCGAACAGTGCGACTACATCGTGTTCGCCGGCTTCGATCCGGTCGAACTGCTGCCCAAGCCCTGGAAGGTACCGGTCCCGGCGCTCTGGCTCGACCGGGTGCCCAATGTCGAGCAGACCGCCGCAGTCGAGGCCGAACTCATCGGCGACCTGGCCGACACGCTGGCCGGCCTGGCCGAGGCGCTGGCCCCAGGCGGTGCGGGCGGTGCCCGCACGGCTTCGACGTGGTCGCCCGAGGATTGCAGCCGCTTCCATGATTCCGTGCGCACGCAGCTCACGGTGCCCGTGGACGGCCTGTCACCCAACGACGTCGTGCTCGCGGCGCGCGACGCCGCACCGCGCGACACGGTGCTGGTGACCGATGTCGGCGCGAACAAGCTGCTGTCGGTCGAACTGTGGGACGCGTACGGTCCGCACGACTTCCTGATGTCCAACGGGTTGGCGACGATGGGCTTCTGCCTGCCTGCGGCGCAGGCGGTGAAGCTGGCCGAACCGCATCGTCCGGTGCTGTGCCTGTGCGGCGACGCCGGCTTCCTGATGCGCCTGCCAGAACTCGTCACCGGACGGCTGATCGACGCCGGCGGCGTCAGGCGGCCGATCATCTACGTGATCTTCGCCGACAACGAACACAGCCTGATCACGGTCAAGCAGGGCAAGCTGGGCAAGCCTGTGCACGGGCTGGACTTCCCGTCGCCCGGCTATGCCGACCTGTCCCGCGCATTCGGGCTGGCGTGCGCGGAAGTGGACAACCTGGCCGATTACCGGAAGGCGCTGGCCGAGGCGTTCGCCCGCACCGACTGCTCGACGCTGATCGCCGCGCGCATCGATTCGTCGGCGTACGCGAAGCAGTTCGACATCATCCGCGAGCTCTGATCCGGGGGCAGGCATTGCCGCGCCACGCGCGCGGTTGCACGTAATGGTACGGTACCTGCTTCCGATGTCAGCTCGATCCCGATCCCGGAGCCGTCCTTACATGCATGCCTTGTCGTCAGCCACCGCCCTGCCCATCGCCGGGGCAGTCGCGATCTGCACCGTCCTGACCGCAGCGTTGCCTGCGTTCGCACAGACGCCGTATCCCGCGAAGCCTGTCCGCATCATCGTGCCGTTCGCACCGGGGGGGCCGAACGACGTCCTGGCCCGGCTGATCGGCAGCCGGCTCACGGAAGCATGGGGCCAGCCGGTGATCATCGACAACCGGGGCGGGGCCGGCGGCACCATCGGTGCTGAAGCCGGTGCCCGCGCGCCCGCCGACGGCTACACGCTGACCATGGGCGGCTCGAGCAACATGACGGTGGCGCCGGCGCTGTACGCGAAGCTCTCGTACAGCCCGCTGAAGGATTTCACGCCGATCGCCAATGTCGCGCGCGTGCCCTACCTGCTGGTGATCAACCCGCGAGTACCGGCGAAGACGGTGAAGGAACTGGTCGCGATCGCGCGGGCGAAGCCGGGATACCTCAACTACGCATCCTCGGGCGTCGGCAGCATGTCGAGCCTCGCTGCCGAGTGGTTCAACGCGGTGGCAGGCACGAAGGTGGTGCATATCCCGTTCAAGGGCACCGCGCCGGCGCTGACCGAACTGATGGTCGGCAGCGTCGACCTGATGATGGCCGACATGGGGCTCGCGCTGGTGCAGGCCCGTGCAGGCAAGATGCGCGCGATCGCGGTGACCACGCCGCGAAGGTCCGCCGGTGCCCCCGATGTGCCGACCGTGGCGGAATCCGGATTGCCGGGGTTCGAGGTGTCGCCCTGGTTCGGCATCGTCGGGCCCGCAGGCGTGCCGCGCGAGATCGTGGATCGCCTCAACCGCGAGATCAACAGTGCGTTGAAGGGCGCTGAACTGCTGAAGCGCTTCGCGGAACTGGGCTACGAGCCCGCGTACGGCAGCGCCGAGCAGTTCGCGGCGGAGATCCGCAAGGATACCGAGCTGTACGCACGCATCATCCAGAAGGCCGGCATCAAGGCCGAACTCTGACCTTTCGATCGATCTGCAACGGAGCCTGAACGATGAAGAACATCCTGCGTGGTCCTGTCCCAGCCCTGCATGCCGCCGCCCTGTCGGTGGCGCTCGCGTCGATGCCTGCACTGGTCTGGGCGCAGGCTGCGTGGCCTGCGAAGCCGATCCGGCTGATCGTGCCGTTCGGGGCTGGCGGTGCGTCCGACTTCGTCGCGCGCGTGATCGGGCCGCGCCTCGCCGACCAGCTCGGCCAGCCGATCGTGATCGAGAACCGGGCGGGTGCAAACGGTAACCTGGGCATGGAATTCGTCGCGCGCTCGGCACCGGATGGTTACACCACCTTCCTCGGCAACATCGGCGCAGTGGCGATCAACCCGCATGTCTATGGCGCTACGCTGAAGATCGACCCGATGAAGGACCTCGCCCCGGTCGGGCTGGTGTCCGAGACCACGACGATGCTGCTGGTGCATCCGTCGCTGCCGGTGCGCAATTCGAAGGAACTGGTCGCGTTCATCCGCGCGCGTCCGGGGCAGGTGAACTATGCATCGGCCGGGGCGGGCAGCCTGAGCCACCTGCAGATGGAACTGCTGGCCGCGCAGAACGGCCTGAAGATGGTGCACATCCCGTACAAGGGTGGTGCAGGCCAGGCGGTGACCGACGTGGTCGCCGGGCATGTGACCGTGACCATCCAGACGCTCACCTCGGTGATGAGCTTCGCCCAGTCGGGCAAGCTGCGGCCGATCGCGCTGACCACCGCGAAGCGGCTCGACCTGTTCCCGAAGGTGCCCACGCTGCGCGAAGACGGCGTGGACATCGTGTCGACCAGCTGGCAGGGCATCCTCGTCCCGACCGGTACCCCGGCCGAGTCGATCCGCAGGCTGCATGGCGCGATCAACCAGGCGCTGCCGGTGCCTGAAGTGCGTGAACGCTTCGCCACCGGTGCCACCGACGTGCTGCTGTCGGCCTCGCCGCAGGAGTTCGGCGACTACATCCGTACCGAGTCCGCGCGCTGGGGCAAGGTGGTGCGCGATGCGGGCATCAAGCTGGAGTGATGGCGCCAGAC
>CAMDXD010000033.1 GCA_945877995.1 Bordetella parapertussis | reverse complement strand
GAATCGACCCGCCGGCGCATCGAGCACCTGTCCGGCACCTACCAGTACGGCGGCAAGCTCAAGCGCGGCATCGACCTGCTCGAGGACTTCGACCTCGATCGCCCGCGCGCGGTGCATCCGCTGGTGCGCATCCATCCAGAGAGTGGCCGCAAGACCCTGTTCTTCGACGGCGGCAAGATCATGGAGATCGTCGGCCTGCCCGCCGACGAGGGCGAGGCACTGATCGCCGAGCTCGCCGCGCATGTGCAGACCGACGGCGACTACCGCCATCGCTGGCAGGTCGGCGACCTGGTGATCTGGGACAACCGCTGCTCGCTGCATGCAGCGACCGGCGACTATCCGCTCGACCAGCGGCGCACCCTGTGGCGCGCCACCGTGATGGAGCCGGACTACCTGCCGCGCGAGCAGGCCCTGCGCGCGAAGCTGGAGGCAGAGCGGGCCGCAGCCTGAGTTGCTGGCTGCGCCCGCGCGCCGGGCCTCACTCGATCTTCAGCTTGAGATCGGTGATCAGCCGACCCGTCTTCGCGCGGTCATCGCGCATCGCCTGGGCGAACTGATCGGGCGTGCTGCCGACCAGTTCGACGCCGCTCTTCAGGAACTGCTCCTTCACCTCGGGCCGGTTGATGTAGCGCACGATTTCCTGGTTCAGCCGGGTGATGATCGCCGGCGATACCTTGCCCGATGCGAGCACGCCGGTCAGGCCGATCGATTCGAAACCGGGCAGGCCCTGCGCCGCGAGCGGCTGCATGCCGGGCGCCAGCGGCGACGGGTCCAGGCTGGTCGATCCGAGCGCGCGCAGCTTGCCCGACTGGATGAACGGCGCCAGCAGCCCGGCATCGAAGATCGCCAGCTGCACCTCGTTGGCCATCACGCCGGCGATCGCCTTCTGGTTGCCCTGGTAGGGCACGTGCACCATCCGCGTGCCGGCCATCGAGTTCAGCAACTCGGTCGCGAGGTGGGTGGTGGAACCGACGCCGGGCGACGAGTAGTTGAGTTTGCCCGGGTTCGCCTTCGCATAGGCGATCAGGTCGGCGAGCGACTTGATCGGCAGCGTCGGGTTCACCGCCAGCACGTTCACTTCGCGCACGATCAGCGAGACTGGCGTGAAGTCGGCGATCGGGTCGTACGGTGCCTTGCGCAGCAGCGGCCCGATCCAGAACGCACCGCCCTGCACCGTGAGGTTGTAGCCGTCGGCTGGCGCGCGCGCTGCGACCTCGCCCGCAAGCATGCCGGTGCCGCGGTTCTCGACCACCACCGGCTGCCCGAGCGGACCCGAGATGCCCTGAGCCAGCAGGCGCGCGACGAAGTCGCTGCCGCCACCGGCCGCAGCAGTGACGATCCTGATCGGCTTCGAAGGGTAGTCCTGTGCGAACGAAGGCATCGATGCGGCGAGCAGGCCGCCGGCAACGATCAGGCCGCGCGATGCGGTAAAGCGTGGGTAGCGAGATGCGAGCATGCGTCCTCCGGTTTGACCCGGCATTCGCTGCGCGGACAGCCGCGCGCGCGATGCCGATGGTTTCTTCTAGATGCCCGCGACCAGCGGCGTGCCGCGGCACTGCGTGCGATGCATGATCCGGCGCGACGCCGGATCGATCGCATCGCGTCGATGCATCGCGCAGCGGTTGTCCCAGATCAGGATGTCACCGAGCCGCCACTGGTGATGCCAGGTGAGTCCAGGCTCGACCGCATGCGACCACAGCTCGTCGAGCATCGCTTCGGACTCGGCGATCGACAGGCCGTTCACATACGCATTCGGACGCCGGCCCAGGTACAGCGCGCTGCGCCCGGTCTCCGGATGGCGGCGCACGATCGGGTGGCTCGGGCCGGGGCTCTCGCGCAGGTCCTGCTCGGCGCGGTACCCCTCGCGCAACTGGCCGCCCGAGCTGTAGCGCTTGTCGTGCTTGATGCTCAGCCCGGCGATGCGCGCACGCAGCGCCTGCGGCAGCGAATCGAGCGCGGCATACATGTTGGCGAAGCCGGTGTCGCCGCCGGTGGGCGGGATCTCGACCGAATACAGGATGCTGCAGCTCGGCGGCACGTCGCTGAAGCAGCTGTCCGTGTGCCAGACCGCTTCACCGTCGCCCAGGCCGCCGATCGCGACGCCGTTCTCGACCACGTTCGAGATGATCACCAGTTCGGGATAGGTCTCGTCGCGCGGCTTCTGGCCGATATGCACCGGCGCCCCGGCGGACAGCGGACCGAAGCGGCGGCCGAAGGCGAGCAGGCCGGGCACGTCGAGCGACTGGCCGCGGATCAGCAGCACCTGGTGGTCGAGGAACGCCTGGTGGACGTCGGCGAAGGTGTCGGCATCGAGCCGGTTCACGTCGCCGCAGTCGACCTGTGCGCCGATGGCCGGGGAGACTGGGCGCACGGCGATGCGCGAAGCAGCCGCAACCGGACGGGTGGACTCCATTTGCATGCTCCTCCAGGGTGTCCGCCGCGTCGTTCTGGGCAATGCGCAGCTGGACGTGCATGACCATACGGCCGGCACGGGGCCCTGTCAACACGGCGCTTGTTGCAGGATTCCGAACTGAATACCATCCGATATCCGCTCTCGCGCAAGGCCTCGCCGATGTCGCTTCCCGTGTCCGCGCCACCCGCACAGGCGCGACCGAACCTCGCCGAGGTCATCTGCGAGCGACTGAAGCGGGCGCAGGCTGCGGTGACGCGCGACCCCGATGCGCTCGCCGGCGCAGGCGCGCGCTGATGCCCGGTGCCGCGCACAAGGGTGTTGGCGCTTCACTGCCACGCAAGGAAGACGCGCGCTTCCTGCTGGGTGAAGGCGAGTTCGTCGGCGACATCCGCCGGCCCGGCATGCTCGAGGTTGCCTTCGTGCGCACGCCGGTCGCGCATGCGCGCATCGTCGGGCGGTCGAAGCCCGCAGGGTTCGAAGGCCGCGTGTTCTTCATGCAGGACCTCGATGGCGTGGCGCCGATCCGCGCGGTATCCGGGTTGCCAGGCTTCAAGGCGTCCGACCTGTGGCCGCTCGCGCGCGAAAAGGTGCGCCATGTCGGCGAGGCGGTCGCGATGTGCGTCGCCGACACACGGGCGGAAGCGGAGGACCTCGCCGCGCAGGTGATGGTCGAGTACGACGAGCTGCCGGCCGTGGTCGACATGCAGGCCGCGCTGTCGGCACCGCCGTCGCTGCTGCACGAGCAATGGGGCGACAACGTGTTCCTCGAATCGCTGGTCGACGGCGACCTTGCCGCGATCCGTGCCCGCGCCGAGATCCGCGTCACGCGCCGCCTGCGCACCGCGCGCCAGTCGATGGCGCCGATCGAAGGCCGCGCGGTGCTGTGCGAATGGAACGGCCGCCTCGGCCAGCTCGAGATGTACAGTGCGGCTCAGATGCCGCACATCACCCGCGCCGGGCTGTCCGAATGCCTGGGCATCGACCAGGGTGCGATCCGGGTGATCGCGCCCGATGTCGGCGGCGGCTTCGGCTACAAGGGCATCCTGCTGCCGGAGGAGGTCTGCCTCGGCTGGCTCGCGCGCCACCTGCGCCAGCCAGTGCGCTGGCTGGAGGATCGCCGCGAACAGCTCACCGCCAACGCGAACTGCCGCGAACACCACTACGACCTCACGCTGTATGCCGATCGCGACGGGCGCCTGCTGGCGATCGACTGCGAGGCGATCGTCGACTCCGGGGCGTACTCGCTGTATCCGTTCTCGGCCTGCCTCGAAGCCGCGCAGGTCGGGTCGATCCTGCCCGGGCCGTACACGATGGAAGGCTACCGCTGCCGCACCTGGTCGGTGGCGACGAACAAGCCGGGCATCCTGCCCTACCGCGGCGTCGCGCGCACCGGCGTCTGCTTCGCGCTCGAAGTCACGCTCGATGCGGTCGCGCGCGCGGCCGGCCGCGAGCCGTACGAGGTGCGGCTGCTCAACCTGGTGCAGCCAGGCCAGATGCCGTACGACAACATCACGCGCAAGCATTTCGACTCGGGCGACTATCCGCAGGCGGTGCGCCGCGCGGTGGCGGCGATCGACCTGCCCAAGTGGCGGGCGGCGCCAGTCATCGATGGCCGGCGCATCGGCGTCGGCTTCGCGGTGTACTGCGAGCAGGGTGCGCACGGCACCTCGGTCTACCATGGCTGGGGCATCCCGATGGTGCCGGGGCGCGAGCCGTGTGCGGCGCGGCTGAGCCCGGACGGTATCCTGGAAATTCGCATCGGTGCGCATTCGCACGGCCAGTCGCTGGAGACCACGCTGGCCCAGGTCGCGCATGAAGTGCTGTCGATCGACCCGGACCAGGTGCGGCTGGTGCATGGCGACACCGCGATGACGCCCTACTCCACCGGCACCTGGGGCTCGCGCTGCATGGTGATGTCCGGCGGCGCGGTCGCGCAGGCGTGCACCGTGCTCGGCGAGCGGGTGAAGGCGATCGCCGCGGCGGTGCTGGACGTTCCACCCGACGCGCTGCAGTTGCGCGACGGTGGCGTGCATGTACAGGGCAGCGATCGCTGCCTGTCGTTCGCCGAGGTCGCGCACCTGTGCTACCGGCAGCCGCAGCGGCTGCCGCCGACGCTGGACGCAGGACTCGAGGTCGTCACCGGCTACCGGCCCGAGGTCGATACCGGCACCTTCAGCTATGCCTGCCATGCGGTGGTGGTGTCGGTCGACACGCAGCTCGGCCATGTCGAACTGCTCGACTACGTGATCGTCGAGGATGGCGGCACGCTGGTGAACCCGATGGTGGTCGACGGGCAGATCATCGGCGGCACCGCGCAGGGCATCGGCACCGCGCTGTATGAAGAGATGCCCTACGACATCCAGGGCCAGCCGCTCGCCTCGACCCTGGCCGACTACATGCTGCCGGGTGCGACCGAGATGCCGCCGCTGCGCATCGAGCACATGCAGACGCCGTCGCCCTACACGCGCTTCGGACAGAAGGGCCTCGGCGAGGGTGGTGCGATCGCGCCGCCGGCGGCGATCGTCAATGCGATCAACGATGCACTGGCGCCCCTGGGCGTGGAACTGACCGAGACACCGGCGACGCCGCGCCGGATCCTCGCCGCGATAGAGGCGGCCGAGCTTGAACGCACCGGCAGCGGGACGCACGCATGAAGCCGGCACCGTTCGACTGGCTGCGGGCACGCACGGTCGACGAGGCCGTCGGCGCGCTCGTCGCGGCCGAGGGCGATGCGCTGGTGGTCGCCGGCAGCCAGTCGCTCGGCCCGATGCTCAACCTGCGACTGGTGCAGCCGTCGCTGCTGGTCGACATCCGTGGCATCGAGGGCTTGTCTGCGGTGGTCGAAACGGACGACGCCGGCAAGGGGTCCACCGTGACCTACGGCAGCCTGGTCACCCATGCCGCGATCGAGGACGGCCGTGTCGTGGATGGCACTGGCGGACTGATGACCCATGTCGCGCGCGGCATCGCCTATCGCGCGATCCGCACCTGCGGCACGATCGGCGGAAGCGTCTGCCATGCGGACCCGGCGGGAGACTGGGGCACGGCACTGACTCTGCTCTCGGCCACCGCGCTGGTCGAAGGGCCGTCCGGCCCGCGCGCGGTGCCACTCGATCGGTTCTTCCTCGGGCCGTTCGGCACCGTGCTGGAACCGGGCGAACTGCTGGTCGGCCTGCGCGTGCCGCGGCTACCGGCCAGCACGCGCTGGGCCTACGAGAAATGCTGCCGCAAGCCGGGCGAGTTCGCCGAGTCCATCGTCGGCATACTGCTCGACGACAGGGCCGGGACCTGCCGCATCGTCGTCGGCGCCAATGGTGGCGCACCCGCGGTGATCGACGATGGCGGCATCCTGATGAATGGCTTCGATGCGGCCTGCGCCCGCGCTGCGCTGGCGTCGGCGGGGCTCGAAGGCGATTCGTACGTGCTGAAGCTGCACCTGGCGATGATGCAGCGCGCGGCGCTGCGCCTCTCCACACCAGGCAATGGAGGACGTCGATGAAGCATCCGTTGCGGCTACAGGTGAACGGCCGCGAGGTCGAGGCGCAGGTGGAGCCCCGGCTCAACCTCGCCGATTTCCTGCGCGAACACCTGCATCTCACCGCGACCCATGTCGGTTGCGAACATGGCGTATGCGGGGCCTGCACGGTGCAGATCGATGGCGTGCCGGCGCGTGCCTGCATCAACTTCGCCGTGCGCTGCGACGGCCGCGACGTGCGCACGCTCGAGGGGCTCGCCTGCGACCCGGTGATGGTACGGCTGCGCGCCGCGTTCACCGCGGAGCATGCGTTGCAGTGCGGCTACTGCACCCCCGGCATGCTGATCACCGCACGCGACATCGTGCTGCGCCTGCCGGATGCCGACGAGGCGCGTATCCGCGTCGAGCTCGCAGGCAACCTGTGCCGCTGCACCGGCTACGCCGGCATCGTGCGCGCGATCGCATCGGTGCTGGAGACCCACTCGTCCGAACCTGTCGAACCGAGGTGACCATGAAGCTGCTGCCCGCTGCACGACGGCGTCATCACGCCCTCGATCGCATGATCGATCGCATCCTCCCAGGCATGCCAGGCCCGCGCCGCTTCCTGTTCGCAGCCGCCGCGGCGCTTGCCTGCCCGACGCTCGTCCTCGCACAACCGGCCTATCCGATCAAGCCGATCCGGATGATCGTGCCCTATCCGCCCGGCGGCCCGACCGACATCATGGGCCGCATCACGGCGGAGGTGCTGACCCGGCGGCTGGGCGAGACGGTGATCATCGACAACCGTGGCGGCGCAGCCACGTCGATCGGCGCGGAACTCGCGGCACGCGCGGCACCCGATGGCTACACGCTGTTCGTGTCCTCGGAGACGACCTTCGCGGTCACGCCTTCGTTGAATCCGAAGCTGAGCTGGGATCCCGAGCGAGACTTCACGCCCATCTCTCTGCTCACCACGCAGCCCTATGTGCTCGGTACCGGGCTGTCGCTGCCCACGGCCTCCGTCGGCAAGCTGATCGAGTACGCGAAGGCGAACCCGGGCAAGCTGAGCTACGGCTCCGCCGGAAACGGCAGCGGCAACCATCTGGCCGGCGAACTGTTCAAGCAGGCCGCAGGCATCGACATGCTGCATGTGCCGTACAAGGGCAACGGCCCGGCGATCACCGACCTGATCGGCGGACAGATCAGCCTGATGCTGGGCAGCATCTCGTCGATCCAGCCGCATGCCGCCTCGAAGAAGCTGCGCGTGATCGCGGTCGCCAGCGCGAAGCGCGCCCCGGGCGCGCCCGACACTCCGACCTTCACCGAGTCGGGACTGCCCGGCTTCCAGGTCAGCGGCTGGAACGCGATCGTCGCCCCGCGCGGTGCACCCGCTGCGGTGGTCAAGCGGATCAATGCCGAGATCAACGCCGGATTCGCCGAGCCGGACGTGACGGACCGGCTGCGCAAGCAGAGCATCGAGCCGTTCACCGGCACGCCCGAGCAGTTGTCCGCGCACATCCGCGCGGAACGGGCCCGGTTCAGCAAGCTGGTGCAAGCGGCCGGACTCAAGGCCGAATAGCACTGAACAGCAGGCGCCGGCGCGGACGTTCGACCACCAGGACGACCAGGCGCCTGCACACAGGAGGAAAGTGGCATGCTCAAGCAGGATTCAGCGACCTACCGCGGGTTCCGCAACCCCGGTATCCGACTCACCGAAGACCTGTCGCCGCAGCTTGCCGCGGCCTACGGCTCGCGCATCCCGACGCTGCTGCCGGCGATCCATGCGTTCGACAAGGCGCACATCGTGATGCTGGTCGAATGCAGCCTGCTCTCGCGCGGGCATGGCGCGGCACTGCTGCGCGCGTTGCGCACGATGGAAGGCGAAGGTGTGGTCGCGGTGCGCTCGAAGGTCGGCGGCGGCCTGCACTCGGGCGAGCAGTACCTTATCCGCAAGCTGGGCGAAGAGATCGGCGGTCGCATCCACCTCGCGCGCAGCTCGGGTGACCTCAGCTCGGTCAGCATGAACGTCACCCAGCGCGGCAAGCTGCTGGAACTGATGCGCGGCGTGAACGCACTGCGCCGCACGCTGATCGACCTCGCCCGGCAGCACACCGGCACCATCCTGCCCGGCTACAGCTTCGGCCAGCAGGCACAGCCGATGACGCTCGCCCACCTGTGGCTTTCGTGGGCGGCGACGCTGGAGCGCGACTTCGAGCGGCTGCACGGCACGTACGGCCGGATCAACCGCAGCGCGGCGGGCGCCGCGATCATGGTCGGCTCGGAGTTCCCGGTCGACCGCAAGCGTACCGCCGATCTGCTCGGCTTCGATGCAGTGCACGAGAACTGCGCCGACGCCATCCTCGAGCTCACCAACGACGACAGCCTGGAAGTGCCGGCGATGGTGTCGATCCTCTACCACTCGCTCGCCAAGTGGGCCGACGACCTGATCAACTGGAGCACCAGCGAGTACAGCTTCGTCGAGATCCCCGACCGCTACTGCGGCACCTCGTCGATCATGATGCAGAAGAAGAACGTGGTCGGCCCTGCCGAGGTGAAGGGCGGCGCGGCCGAGGCGCTCGGTGGCTACGTAGTCGCCTACCACGGGCTCAAGGGCCCGACCGGCATGCCGGTGACCGAGCGCTACCATGCATGCGAGATCCTGTGGAAGGTTTCCGACAGCGCGGTGCGTGACCTTGCCTGGTTCTGCGAGCTGCTGCCCGCACTGGCGATCAACAAGCCGCACATGCGCGAGCAGTCGTGGCGCGGCTGGGCGACGGTCACCGACCTCGCCGGCGCGCTGGTCACCGTCTGCGACCTGCCATGGCGCAGCGCGCACCAGATCGTCGGCATCGCGGTGCGCCTGTGCGAGGAACGCGACCTTGGCCCGGCCGACATCACGCCGGCCCTGCTGGATGAAGCCGCGCACCTCTATCACGGCAAGCCGGCCGGCCTCGACCAGGACACCATCAGCCGCACGCTCGAACCGGAGCGGTTCATCGCCGCACGCACCCTGCAGGGCGGGCCGGCGAAGGAAGAATCGCTGCGCCAGGCCGATGTGTTCGAAGGCAACCTGGTCGCGCACGAGGCGCTTGTCGCCGGCATCGATGGACGGCTCGCTGCATCGGCGGCGAAGCTCGAAGCCGCAGTGGACGCGATGCTCGCCGCGGAGGGCGCGTGATGGACTACCAGACGATCAAGGTATCCCACCGCGGCGGCGCCTCATGGCTGGTGCTCGACCGGCCGCCGGTGAACGCGGTGACCGTGCCGTTGCTTGAGGAAGTGCTGCATGCCCTCGATGCACTCGAGGCGCGCGACGAGACCCGCTGCATCGTGCTGACCGGTGCCGGCGCGAAGGCGTTCTGCGCGGGTGCGGACCTCTCTGGAACCGGCGAGCAGGCGCATGGCAACCTGCGCTTCCGCCAGCTCGGGCGTGAGGCGCTGGCGCGCATCGAGACCCATCCTAAGCCGGTGATCGGTGCGCTGCGCGGCTGGTGCATCGGCGGCGGCTTCGCGCTGGCGATGGCCTGCGACGTACGCATCGCGTCTACCACCGCGAAGTTCCGGACCGGCGACGCCTACCTCGGCGTGATCCCCTCGTGGGGGATGAGCCTGACCCGGCTGGTGCACTACATCGGACGCAACCGCACGCTCGACCTGCTGATCCTGGGCGAGGACATGGACGCACGCAAGGCCGCCGAGCTCGGCCTGGTGACGCGCGTGGTCAACGACGCAGCCTTCGATGCCGAGATAGAAGCGGTGGCCGAGCGCGTGGCCGGCGGCGCGCCGATCAGCTTCCGCGCGATCAAGGAGACAGTGCATGCGCAATACTGGGACAGCCCGGCGAAGGCACATGAACTCGAGACGCTGTGGGCCGAGCGCAACGACCGCTCCGAGGACTTCCAGGAGGGCAAGGCCGCGTACAAGGCGAAGCGCAAGCCCGCGTTCAAGGGGCGCTGAGCGATGAGCGGCCCGGCACGCCATGCACATACCGCCGGGTTGGGCGGACCCACCGTGCTGCCGCGGCTCGGCATCGACCGCATCCTGCATCCGCGTTCGATCGCGGTGTTCGGCGCATCGGAGGATGCCGGCAAGTTCGGCGGACGGATCATGCATTTCCTGATCCGCCACCGGTTCGACGGCGACATCCATCCGATCAACCCGAACCGCGCGTCGATCCTCGAGCGCAAGGCGTACGCATCGATCGCCGACGTGCCGACCGCACCCGATGTCGCAATCGTCGCGGTGCCGGTCTCGCGCATGCGCGAGACCGTCGAGGGCGCGGCGGCCGCAGGCGTCGGCTGCTGCGTGATCATCACCACCGGCTTCGCCGAGGCGGACGAAGCCGGCCTGAACCTGCAGGCGGCGCTGGTCGAGGTGTCGGCGCGCACCGGCATGCGCATCGTCGGACCGAACTGCATGGGCTTCATCGTGCCCCACCACCGGATGGCACTGTGTTCATCGGTGGTGCTGAACACCGACAGCCTCGGCGACGGTTCGATCGGCATGATCAGCCAGAGCGGTGCGCTGATGGTTTCCGAGTTCGACCGCGCACGCACCGCCGGCATCGGCCTGCGCTATGGCGTGTCGGTCGGCAACCAAAGCGACCTGGAGCTGTGCGACTTCCTCGAGTTCATGGTCGACGAGCCGGAGACGAAGGCGATCTGCCTGTACGTCGAAGGCCTGCTCGACGGTGCCCGCTTCCGGCGCGCGGCCGCACGCTGCCGGCAGGTGGGCAAGCCGCTGATCGTGCTCAAGACCGGACGCACCGCCGCCGGCGTGGTCGCCGCGAAGTCGCATACCGCCAGCCTCGCGGGCTCCTGGGAAGTGTTCGAGGCAATCTGCCGCGACGAAGGCATCGTGATCGCGCGCGATCCGGACGACATGATGCGCACCGCGCATGTGCTGGCTTCGTTCAACGGGCGCCGTCCGGGCCATCGTGTGGGCGTGCTGTCCTCGTCCGGCGGCGGGGCGTCGATCGCGAGCGACCGCATCACCGAGATCGGCCTCGAACTCGCGCCGCTGGCCGAAGCCACGTTCGATGCGCTGGGCACGATGCTGCTCGCGCCCCAGGCACGCAACCCGGTGGACCTCGGCGGACGCAAGGTGCCCGCCGACGTCGAGATCGCGGGTACCGCCACCGCGACGCTGTTCGCCGACCCGACGGTGGACATCGGCATCGCGTTCCTGATGTCGATGCCGTTCTACCAGAAGCGCTGCCTGCTGATCGCCGATGCCGTGCGCGAGTGCGGCAAGCCGGTGCTGATCGTGTGCACGCCCGGCGCAGCTGCAGACCCCGCACGACAGGCGCTGCGCGAGCGCGGCTTCGTCGTGTACGAGGACTTCGAGCAGGCCTTGCGGGTTCTGGCGCTGGTCGCGGACCACGACCGGATGCAGCAGCAGGCACGCACGGTACCGGTGCGGCCGGACGGGCTGCCCGGACAGGTCGCCGCGAGCACCTTGCCCGCAGGAGCGTTGGGCGAACAGGCAGTGAAGGAACTGCTTGCGGCCTACGGCATCCCGGTTGCCCGGGAAACGATCGTGCACACGCCCGAAGCCTGTGCCGATGCCGCTGCCCTGATCGGCTTCCCGATCGTGCTGAAGGCGGTGTCGCCCGACATCGTGCACAAGAGCGACGCAGGCGCGGTGCGTGTCGGCCTCGCGGACCGTGCGGCGGTGGTCGATGCGGCGCGGGAGATGCTTGCGACGATCGCCGAGCGCTTGCCCGGCGCGAAGGTGGAAGGATTCTCGGTGCAGGAAATGGTGCGCGGCGAAGCCGAGGTGATCGTCGGCATCCGCGGCGATGCCCAGTTCGGGCCGGTGGTGATGCTCGGCCTCGGCGGCATCGCGGTGGAGATCCTAGGCGATGTCGCGCTGGTACCGGCACCGGTCGCGGCTGCGGACGTCGGCGCGATGATCGCGCGGCTGCGCACGGCGCCGCTGTTCCATGGTGCACGCGGGCGGGCGCCACTCGACACCGGTGCGATCGCCGACGCAGTCGAGCGGATCAGCTGGCTGGCCGCAGACCTCGGGACGAGGCTGGTCGACCTGGAGGTCAATCCGTTGATCGTGAAGGCGGCTGACGGAGGGGTGATGGCGGTGGATGGACGGGCGACCCTGGCCTAGCGCCTTCCACATCCGATTGTCCGGCGCGGATCGTGCGTGATAGGGTCGATGGAGTTCCCGTGGGAGGATCACGATGAAGCGCATCGACCGCAGGACCATCAACGCGTTGCTCGGGGCCACCATTGTCTCGACCGCCGTTGCAGGACAGGCTGCAGCACAGGCCTATCCGGTCAAGCCCATCCGGGTGATCACGCCGTTCGGCGCAGGCGACTCGGCCGACACCATCGCCCGCCTGATCGGTCCGCGCATGAGCGCACAGCTCCGCGGCCAGCCCCTGATCATCGACAACCGCCCCGGTGCATCCGGCCTGGTCGGCCTGCAGGCGGCGCTGCAGGCCGAGCCGGATGGTTACACGCTGGTGCTGGGCCAGATGGGCGGGATGGCCGTGGCGCCCGACGTGAACCGGCAGCCGTTCGACGTACGCAAGGAGTTCGTCGCGATCGCGTCTGCGTTCTCCAACTACCTGGTGCT
This sequence comes from Bordetella parapertussis, assembly GCA_945877995.1. GTDB lineage: Bacteria > Pseudomonadota > Gammaproteobacteria > Burkholderiales > CAIKXV01 > CAIKXV01. Next base: position 4,568 of record CAMDXD010000033.1, on the reverse strand, counting down.
GGCCTCCTACGCAGCCCTGCCGCAGAAGACCTTCCCGGACGTGGTCGCGTTCTCGAAGGCGAACACCGGCAAGGTGCATGCGATCGCCACCACCGGTGCGAAGCGCCCGCCCAACCTGCCGAACGTGCCGACGCTCGCCGAGTACTCGCCCGGCTTCACGGCGCTCGGATGGTTCGGCTTCTTCGGGCGGCGCGGCGTGCAGGAGACGGCAGTCACGTCCATCAACCGGGCGGTGAACGCAGCACTGGCCATCCCGGAGGTGCTCTAACGCGCCCGGGCGATGGACCTGGATCCGGAGCCGGGTACCCCGAAGGAATTCCAGGCGATGTGGATGGCGGACTACGAGCGGTGGGGACGGGTGCACAAGGGGTTGAAGCTGGAGCGTCCCTAGCGCGCGACGGCGATCGCGCCCCCGCACTGCCGTAGCGGCTTCCTCAGTCCAGGATCGAATCCCACGGTGGCGCGGGCGACACCTCCGCCACCAGGTAGTCTATGAACGCGCGAACGCGTGCCGAAAGCCATTGCCGCCCAAGGTAGACGACCGACACGCCGGGTCCATCGCACACGTAGGCCCGCAGCACGATCTGCAACTGGCCTGCACGCACCGCATCGGCCGCGATGAAGGTCGAGACCGTGGCGATGCCGGCCCCCGCGATTGCGGCGTCGAGCAGTCCCTCGGCGCTGTTGATGTTGAGCATGCCCGGCACGGCCTTCGTAACCCGCTGTTGGCCGGCGCCGAACCGCCACTCTCGATATCGATTGGTCTGAGGTAGGTAATAGGTGAGGCAGCGATGCCGGTCCAGGTCGTCCGGCACGACGGGCTCGCCGAACCTTGCCAGGTAGCCCGGCGATGCCACCGTCACGTAGCGCAGGTCGCACAGCTTCCGCGCAACGACGCTCGGACTGCGCACATCGCCGATGTGCAGGACCACGTCGATGCCTTCCTCCGGGACGTCCGTGATCCGGTCGGTCAGTGCCACATCGAAAGTCAGGCCGGGATGTGCGTCGAGGAACCTGGCGACCAGCGGGATCACGATCCTGCGCCCGAATGCCACGGGCATCTGCACGCGAATGCGCCCCTGGAGCTTGGTGCGACGTCGCTGGACGGCAGCCTGCGCCTCTTCCAGCTCGGCCAGGATCTGGCGGCAGCGATCGAAGAACGCATCGCCATCGGCGGTGAGGCTGACGCTGCGCGTGGTCCGGTTCACCAGGCGCACGTCGAGCTGCTCTTCGAGCTTCGCCAGCGCCTTGCTGGTCGCCGACGGCGTTATGCCGAGCCGGCGCCCGGCAGCCGTGAAGCTGCGGGCTTCGGCGACCCTGACGAACACGGAGATTGCGTGGAAGAGATCGGCCGACATTGTCCGGATTGCGGAACTTTCGGAATTAATGTTTTGAACGATATCCCATTTATCGACCAGCAGGAAGAACGTAACTTGGCATCGCCATGCACACCCTCATCAAAGGAAGGTCGAAGTGGCTCGATATCGCCCTGCTCTCCGCAGCCGTCTGCTTTGCGAACGCACCAGTGCGGGCCCAGGGCTATCCAGCGAAGCCGGTGCGCATCGTCGTGCCTTTCGCGGCGGGCGGAGGCTCGGAAACGATCGCCCGGGCGATCGGCATGAAGCTCTCGGAAACGCTCGGGCAGCCTTTTGTCATCGACCTGAGGCCGGGGGCAGCCAGCCTCATCGGCACGCTCATCGTGCAGAGAGCGCCTGCGGACGGGCATACGTTGCTGCTCGCGGATTCGGGCTTCACCATCGCATCGATCTCCCAAGCCAGGCCGCCGTTCGACCCGCTGGAGGACTTCACGCCAGTTGCATTGATCGCGACCACACCACGCGTGCTGATGGCGCATCCGTCGTTCGCACCGGGCATGAAGGAACTGCTCGCACTGCCAAGAATCCAGTCGGAGCGCATAGCGCTGGGAACCAGCGGCGGCACCCCTCAGATGACCTACCAGCTGCTGAGAGTACGCACCGGGCTCGTGCTCACGGAGATCTCGTACAAGGGCGGAGGCCCGGCACTCACGGACGCGATCGCGGGACAGGTCCCGCTGGTCTTCACTTCGCTTGCAGCCGGCAATCCCTACCTGCGCACCGGGCGCCTGAAGGGCCTGGCGATCACCACGAAGGCACGGCACCCGGCGGCACCGGAAGTCCCCACGTTCACGGAGGCCGGGGTGCCCGACTTCGTGATGGTGAACTGGTACGGCCTTCTTGCGCCCACACGGACGCCCGCGGGCGCCATCGAAGTTCTGGCCCGGGAGGTGGACCGCGCACTCCAGGCACCGGAGGCGCGCGAGCGACTGGCTTCCCTCGGCTTCGATGTCGCGGCTTCATCGCGCGAGTCGCTCGCAACGATGCTGAAGGCCGAGCTCGACCACTGGCGGTCCGTGGCGCGTTCCACGCGTTGACCGCCCCGGACGCGGCAAGGGCGAACGCGCACCACACCCGTACACAACCACTCGAGGACCGAGCATGAAGAGTGCAGCATCGAAGCCGCTGACACGGATGATCGCGAAGTACATCCGCAGCGTGCGCCACGGCGACGTCCCAGAACGCATCCTCGGCCCGCTGCGCCAGTCGATCTCCGACGGCATCGGCTGTGCACTGAAGGGGTCCACCTCGGACCTCACGCGCGTGCTCAGCGGGTACGTTCAGAGCTGGGATACGCGCGGCGAAGCCACCATATGGGGGACGTCGCTGAAGGCGAGCGCACCGTTCGCCGCGATGGTCAACTGCGCATCGACCCACGCCTGGGACTACGACGACGCCGTCTTCCCCGGCATGTGCCATTCGGCATGCGTGGTGGTGCCTACCGCACTGGCGATCGCGGAACGCGCCCGCGAGCCGATCAGCGGCAAGCAGTTCGTCACCGCGATCGCCGCCGGCTACGAGGTGAGCAACCTGATCGGCAATGCACTCGGGTCGAAGAAGTTCGCTTCCAGCGGCTTCTACAACTCGGTGCCCACCATCTTCGGATCGGTGACCACGGCCGCGAAGCTGCTCAGGCTCGACGAGGGACAGGTCGTCCGTGCACTCGGACTCGCGTCGACCCAGGCGGCCGGGCTGTACAGTGCGACGCTCGCCAAGCGGCTGAACGCGCCGAAGGCGGTCGAAGGCGGGATATTCGCCGCAGACCTGGCGCTGCGCGGCCTCGAGGGCCCACCCGACCCGATCGAGGCAGAGTACTCCGGCTTCGTGACCACGTTCAGCCGCACGCCCGACCTCGGCGTCATCCAGCGCGACCTGGGCAAGTACCGCTTCGAGATCTTCCACAAGGCCTATCCGTGCATCCGCAGCAACCAGCCGACCGTGGAGAACGTCCGGCTGATGCTGCTGGAGAACCCGGGGATCACCGACGGGAACATCCGGAAGATCGTCTCGCATGTCGACAAGCTCACCATCGAGTACACGATGGACACGACCGCCGGCGGCGCCGATGGCGTGCGTACGCCCGGGAACGCCCTGATCAGCCTCCCGTACTGCGTCGCCGCCATGGTGGTGGACCGTGAACTCACGTTCCGGCAGTTCGAGCCCAGGCGCATCCGGAACGCCCGCATCCAGCAACTGATGCAGAAGATCGAACTGCAGGCCGATCCCTCGATCGACAAGCTCCCGCCAACGCAGCGTTACCGCTGCACGACCGAGATCCACCTGACCGACGGAAAGGTCGTCCAGCGCTACCTGCCGGCCGCGAAGGGAGACCCCGCGAACCGCATGAGCGAAGAGGAGCTCTTCTCGAAATTCATGGGCAATGCTACGGCGGTGCTCAAGGCAGCAACCGCGAAGCGCCTTTACGGCGCCCTTGCTTCGATCGAGAAGGCAAGGGACGTACGCACGCTCGCGAAGATGCTGCTCGTGCGCGAAGGCTCCTGAGCCCCGGACCCCTGGCAAACGAACCACGGAGAACCAGCGACCTTGAAGAGTCCGACCGGAAGCGCCAGCGTTGGAATCGACATCGGTGGCACCTTCACCGACCTGGTGATGGTCCATCCACGAACGGGTGAGCGCTTCATCGAGAAGGTCCTGACGACACCCGACGACCCGAGCCGCGGCGTGCTCGACGGGCTCGCGCGGCTGCTGGAGGCCACCCGCGTTCCGCTCGAATCCGTCGACCTCGTGGCGCATGCGACGACGCTCGCGACCAACACCGTGATCGAGGGCAAGGGGGCGCGGATCGGGCTCATCACCACGAAGGGCTTCCGCGACATCCTCGAGATCCAGACCGAGTCGCGCTACGACCTCTACGACCTGGACCTGGTACTTCCACCGCCGCTCGTGCCGCGAGACCTCAGGCGCGAAGTCGACGAGCGCCTCGACTTCCGGGGCGCCGTCGTCAAGTCGCTCGATGCAGGCGAGGTGGAACGCGTGCTGCAGGGCTTCCTCGACGATGGCGTGCGGGACATCGCCGTGTGCCTGCTGCACTCGTACGTGAACCCGGCGCATGAGCAGCTGGTGCGCAGCATCGCCGCTTCGTTGAGCGACAGCTTCCGCCTCAGCCTGTCCTGCGAGATCTGCCCGGAGATCCGCGAGTACCTTCGCGTCAGCACGACGGTCATCAACGCA
>CAMDXD010000032.1 GCA_945877995.1 Bordetella parapertussis | reverse complement strand
TCGAGGATCAGCTTGATCTTGTCCATCGCCCGGCGCACCTGTGTCTCGATGTCCGGCGCATGGAGGTGCTCTTCCCGGATGTGCGGATGCGAGTGGTACAGCGGAGCCGCCGTCATGCCGGACAAGTAGATCGTATCCACGGGTCCGCTGATCACCACGGCCGGAGAGTACGGCAGCTCTTCGCTGCGCTCCGGGATCGGATGGCTGCTGCGGGTGATCTCTTCGATGCGTTTCGTGTCGCCCATGTGTGTCTCCGGAAAGGATCGGCTGCGCGAGGTCAGTCGACCTGCACGCGTGCGTCGCGCGCCACCCGCGCCCACTTCGCGATGTCGCTCTTCACGCGTTCATCGAAGAACGCCGGCGTGCCGCCGACCGGGTCGAGCCCGGCCAGCCGGTAGGCTTCGCGTATCTCGGGCATCTTCAGCACGCGGTCGAGCTGGTCGGCGATGAAGCCGATGGTTTCCCTCGGCGTGGCGGCCGGCGCGAACATGCCGTACCACGACTGCGCGTCGAATCCGGCCAGGCCTGCCTCGGCCATCGTAGGCACGTCGGGCAACTGCGAGAAACGCGAAGCGGTGGTCACTGACAGTGCACGCATCCGTCCCGACTGCACATGCGGCAGCACCACCGCCGGGCTGGAGAACATCATGTCCACCTCGCCGCCGAGCAGCGCGATGCCTGCCGGCGCACCGCCCTTGTACGGCACATGCAGGGTCTTGATGCCGGCCATCAGGTTGAGCAGTTCGGAGGCCATGTGGAAGCCGCTGCCCGGACTGGCCGAGGCATAGGTCATCTTTCCGGGCAGCCGGCGGGCAAGCGTCGTGAGTTCCTTCATCGACCGGGCGGGCACCGACGGATGGACGACGAACACATACGGCCCGATTGCCAGCATGCTGACCGAGGCGAAGTCCTTCACCGTGTCGTAAGGTACCTTCGCGTAGACGCTCAGGTTGATCGTGTGCTGCCCGGCGGTGGCAAGCAGGGTGTAGCCGTCGGGCGCGGCCTTCGCGACGGCCGCCGAGCCGATCATCGAACCCGCGCCCGGGCGGTGGTCCATGATCACTGGCTGGCCGAGTGCGGTGCGCAGGCGGTCGAACACCGGCCGGCCCACGACATCGACCGGGCCGCCGGGCGGGAATGGGTTGATCACCCGTATCGGCTTCGACGGAAAGGCCGGCTGGGCCATCACCGTGCTGGCCACGAGCACACCGGCCAGCAGCGTGGACCACCGAACGGAATAGCTCATCATCGCATGCAGCGTCATACAGTCCTCACCCCGGAAACCGTGTGATCACACTACACGGCCGCAAAAACCGGGTCAAGGCGACGGTGGACCGGCGCGGCGCCGCGTGCCGCGAAAGCCGGCGCTCACTCGATGCGAATCTTCCCGGTGCGGATCACCTTGGTCCAGAGCGCGATTTCGCTCTGGATGAAGCGGGTGAAGTCCTGTGCCGACGCCGCCGGTGTTGGCTCGACGACATCCGCCCGCATCCGCTCCTGCACTTCCGGCCGCTCGAGCACGCGCTTCATCACCTGGCTCATCCGGTCGACCACCGGCTTCGGCAATCCGACCGGACCGACCAGCCCGTACCAGGTGCTGGACGAGAAGCCAGGCACGGTCTCGCTAATCGCCGGCAGCTCGGGCGCGCCGGGCGCGCGCTTCTCGGTGGTGACGCCGAGCGCGCGCAGCTTGCCGCCGCGCACCTGCGGCACCGCCGAGGCGCCGGCGGCAAACGCGGCGGTGATGTGGCCGCCCATCAGGTCGGCCATCGCCGGGCCGTCGCCCTTGTACGGCACATGCGAGAGCTGGACGCCGGTCAGCTGCTGCAGGAGTTCGCCCGACAGGTGCGGCGTGCCGCCGATGCCCGAGGAACCGAAGCTGACCTTGCCCGGATTGGCGCGCGCAAACTCGATCATCTCCTTCAGCGTGGTGATCTTCGACGCCGGATGCACCAGCATCACCAGCGGACCGATGCCGATCAGGCTGATCGGCGTGATGTCCTTGATCGGATCGAAACTGAGCTTGTATAGCGGCGCGCTGCTGGCATAGCTGGACGGGATCACCAGCTGGGTATATCCGTCCGGGTTCGACCGGATGACGAGTTCGGTACCGATGGTCCCGCTGGCACCGGGCCGGTTGTCGAGCACGACCGGCTGGCCGAGTTCCTCAGACACCCGCGGCGCGAGCAGGCGGGCCACGACATCGGTGCCGCCACCCGGTGCATAGGCGACGATGGTCCGGATCGGCCGCTCCGGCCACTTGCCGGTCTGGGCTGCGGCATCGGATGGGCCTGCAAGCCAGGCGATGCCGGCCGAGAACAGGACTGCAGGCACGACGGCCCGGGCGGGGTGTGGACGACGATGCATGTCACTTCCTCCATTGGCGCCGGGCTGTATCCACCCGATCGGCTGTCAGTGTAGCAGCAGCGCTTCGCATCGATCAGGGGGCGATCCTGAAGCGAGTTAACATGATGAGCAGCCGATGCCCTCGTGCGGGATCGGGCACGCGGCAGGGATGCAGACGTTGGACGATCCGCGCCTGAATGAACGGAGGAACGACATGTCAAGGCTTGGCCAGGTGGACCTCGATACCGCGCCCGCGCTGTCGCGGCCGATGCTCGAAGGGGTGCAGCGCAAGCGCGGCTTCCTGCCACAGATGTACCGCGCGCTGGGAAATTCACCGGCTGCGATGTCGGCCTATGCTGCGTTCGGCGGCGCGATGGCTGGCAGCACGCTGCCCGTTGCCGTGAAGGAGCAGGTATCGATCGCGGTCGCCACGTCGAGCGACTGCCGCCAGTGCATGGAGGCGCATACCCGCTTCGGTCGAGAGGCGGGCCTGCCAGACGCGGAGCTCGATGCCGCGCGCCGGTTCGAATCCACCGATCCCCTGGCGGCCGCCGCCCTCGCGTTCGCGCGCGCAGTGAAGGATCGCAGCGGCCATGTCCCGGACGCAGCCGTCGATGCCGCACGCGCGGCCGGCATCGACGATGCGCGCATGGTCGACATCGCCGCGCTGGTGGCGATCAACCTGTTCACGAACTACGTGAACAACCTGGCGAAGCCGCAGGACTGAGCACAGACTGAGCGCCGCCAGCGATCCGTTCAGTCGCGGTACGACGGATCGCTGCGGTCCAGCGCCCGGCGCAGCGCGCGCCATTCGGTCTGCTTCTTCTTGTACGGCAGGTTGGCGAACTGCGCCGCCACCTTCGCGGCGACATGAGGCGACGCGATGCGCAGCTTCGAGCCACCGGCCAGCGCATCGACCTGGGCCGTGCAGGCGCGCTCGAGGTAGTACATCAGGTCGAATGCCTGCGCGATCGTCTCGCCGGCGGTGAGCAGCCCGTGGTTGCACAGGATCATCGCGCGGTGCAGGCCAAGGTCGCGCACCAGCCGCTGCTGCTCGTCGAGGTCAAGCGCCACGCCCTCGTAGTCGTGGTACGCGAGCACGCCATGGAAGCGCATCGCGTGCTGGGAGATCGGCAGCAGACCGTGCTCCTGTGCGGACACCGCGATGCCGGCGGCCGTGTGGGTGTGCATCACGCAGGCCACGTCGGGACGGGCGCGATGCACCGCGCTGTGGATCACGTAGCCGGCGCGGTTGATGCCCAGCCCGGTCGGGTCATCGATGATCTCGCCGTCCAGGTTCACCTTCACCAGCGAGGAGGCGGTGATCTCGTCCCAGGTCAGCCCGAACGCGTTTATCAGGAAATGCTCGTCCGGCCCCGGCACGCGCGCCGAGATGTGGGTGTAGATGAGGTCGGTCATCCGGTACAGCGCGGCACAGCGGTAGCAGGCCGCGAGGTCGACCCGCACCGACCATTCCTCCGGCGACACACGCGCCTGCACGCTGCCCGGTTCGATCACGAAGGCCGCCGGCTCGAGGGCCGCGTCCATACTGTTGATCCTGTCGTTCATGTCGTCCATGCCTCCTCCCGATGGCATCATAGAGCACCTTTGAAACGCGAGAGGCATGTCGATGCCCCGATTCGCCCTGTTGCTGCGCGCCCTGGCGCCGCACTCCCCAGTCGTCCTCCCTGCGATGCTTGCCGCCCTGTCCGCAGCCTGCGCCGGAACGGCCGGCGCACAGGTGTATCCCGCGAAGGCGATCCGGATCGTGGTGTCCGCGACATCCGGCGGCGGCGTGGACACCAGTTCGCGCATCGTCGGCCAGGGCATGACCGAACGCTGGAGCCAGCCAGTGCTGATCGAGAACCGGCCCGGCGGTGGCGGCGCCGTCGCCGGCGACATCGTCGCGCGCTCGGCGCCCGACGGCTACACACTGAAGACCATCTCGATCGGCCACTCGGTGCTGCCGAGCACGCACCGTAACCTGTCCTACGACCCGGAACGCGACCTGGTGCCGGTCAGCGTGATGGTCAACGGGCCGAACGTGCTGGTGGTACACCCGTCGCTGCCGGTGCGCTCGGTGAAGGAGCTGGTCTCGCTTGCCCGGTCGAAGCCGGGCGAACTGCTGTATGCATCGTCGGGCAACGCAGGCCCGCCGCACATGGCGATGGAGCTGTTCCGGATGCTCGCCGGCATCGACCTCGTTCATGTTCCGTACAAGGGCACCGGGCCGGGCATGGCCGACCTGGTCGCCGGCCGGGTGTCGATGACCTTTGCCAGCGTGATCTCGGTGCGCCAGCATGTCGACTCCGGACGACTGCGCCTGCTGGCCACCTCGGGCGCGAAACGCTCGACCAGCATCCCGGACATCCCGACGATGGCCGAGGCCGGCGTGGCCGGCTACGCGGTCGATGTCTGGTATGCGATGTTCGCACCCTCGGCGACGCCGAGGGACATCCTGCAGGCCCTGAACAGCGAAGTCGCACGTATCCTCAACCAGCCCGCAGTGAAGGCGAAGCTCGCCGGACAGGGCATGGAACCGGTCGCCGACTCGCTGGACCGCACCGCTGCCTACATCCGCGCCGAGACCGCCAAGTGGGCCAAGGTCGTCAAGGCGGCGAAGATCAGCGTGGAGTGAAGGCAGCATGGCATTGAAGGCATCCATGAAGACCCTGCTGTCATTCTCCGCAGCGCTGCCGCGCTTTCGCAGCGGTCGCGATACGCCGCGCGCCTACCTGGAACGCTGCATCGAGACGATCACGGCGCGCGAACCGAAGGTGCATGCCTTCAGGACGCTTGCGCTCGACGCAGCCCGCGCGGCGGCCGATGCCTCGACCGAGCGCTACCGCCACGGCGCCCCGCTGTCACCGGTCGATGGCTGCCCGATCGGCATCAAGGACATCATGGACACGCGCGACATGCCGACCCAGATGGGCAGCCCGGCCTTCGCCGGCTGGCAGCCGGCGTACGACGCCGCCTGCGTGCAGGCGCTGCGCGACGGCGGTGCGGTGCTGCCGGGCAAGACGGTAACCACCGCCTTCGCCTGCGGCATGTCGAACGAGACCACCAATCCGCTCGATGAGCGGCGTACGCCGGGCGGCTCGTCCAGCGGATCGGCGGCCGCAGTCGGCGCCGGCATGCTGCCGGCCGCGCTCGGCACCCAGACCCAGGGGTCGCTGCTGCGACCGGCCTCCTTTTGCGGCATCGTCGGCTTCAAGCCGACCTGGGGCACGCTGTCGATGCAGGGTGTGCATCCGATCTCGATCACCCACGACCACCTGGGCGTGCTCGCCTCCACGCTGGAGGACGCCTGGCGCATCGCCTCCCACCTGGCCCATGCACAGGGACATCCGGCATACCCGCAGCTGCAGCGCGCATCGGAGACCCTGCCGCGCGCGGCCGCCCCGAAGCGACTGCTCTGGCTGCGCACCGAAGCCTGGACGCGCGAGGTCGACACGGCCACGTCCGCTGCCTTCACGGCGCTGATGCAGCGCTTCGCCGCGGCAGGCGTGGCGGTGACCGATGCGTCCGACGACGCTGCAGCGGCTGCGCTCGAGGATTGCCTGACCCCGACCTTCGCCGAGCGTTGCCTGGGCATCACCGCCTACGAGATGCGCTGGCCGTATCGCCAGTATGTCGAGCGCCACGGCGATCTCATCGAGAAGCGCGTGCATGACCGCATGGCACAGGCGTTCGCGATGACCCCGGCTGACTATGCAGACCGCCTGGCCGGACGCGAGGCGATGCAGCGCAAGGTCGCCACGCTGATGCGCGGCTTCGACGGCATCGTCACGCTGTCGGCATCGGGCCCGGCACCCATCGGCCTGTCGGCGACCGGCAGCCGCAGCTTCCTAGTGTACGCAACCTTCCTCGGGCTGCCCGCGTTCAGCCTGCCGCTGATGCAGGTGGACGGCCTGCCGGTCGGGTTGCAGCTGATCGGGCGCCGGGGCCGGGACGGAGACCTGTGCGCGCGGGCGCGCTGGATGATGCAGCAGGCTCAGGCCCGCGGGTGTGCGGCATAGAAGCGAAGGGGTACTGCAGCTTGAGGCAACCCTCGTTGTAGTGCATTCTTGCGCCCACACAAGCAGCCTGCGCGCCTGTCCTTCCAGGCGACGCGGCGCAGAGGGGTAGAGGAGGGGCAAGGGTGCCGTCACTCGAAGGCAGATGCGCGATCGTCACCGGGGCCTCGTCTACCGGGGGCATCGGCCGCGCGATCGCCCGCCGCTTCGCGCGCGAAGGCGCTTCGGTGCTGCTGGTCGCTGAAGGCACGCCGGAAGGGCTCGACGAGGCGAAGTCGCTGTGCCTGGAAGAACGGGGCGGTGGTCGCATCGAAACGCTGCAGGCGGACCTGTCCGTGCCGGAAGGGCCGGCCGCGATGGTCGCGACCGCCGAGCACCTGTTCGGGCGGGTCGACATCCTGGTCAACAACGCCGCGGCGCGGGCCTCGGTGCCGTTCGGCGACTACACGCGTGCGCAGTTCGACCATGTGGTGGCAGTGAACCTGGCCGCGCCGTTCTTCGCCAGCCAGGCGGTGCTGCCGCTGATGCGCCGGCAGGGCGGCGGCCGCATCATCCACATCGCCAGCCAGCTAGGCCATGTGACCTATCCGAGCCGCGCGCTGTACGGCCTGACCAAGGCCGCGATCATCCATCTCGCGAAGTCGATGGCGTTCGAGCTCGGACGCGAAGGCATCCTGGTGAATGCAATCAGCCCCGGGCCGGTGTCGACACCGGCAGTGGTGGGCGGTCGCTCGGAGGCGGAGATGGCATCGCGCTTCGCACCCTACCTGCCCGCCGGCCGCCTCGGCCGACCGGAGGAGATCGCGGAACTCGCACTGTTCCTCGCCGCAGCATCGCCGGCGTTCCTGCAGGGGCAGGACATCGTGATCGACGGCGGCTACATCATCCACTGAAACCCTCATCCCGACAGGAGACACACATGGCTTCGACGCTGCACGGCAAGGGCTTGAATGCGGCCGCACTGACCTTCGGCTGCCTCGCGCTGGGCGCATCGATGCAGGTCGCGGCGCAGGGGGGTGCACCTGCCTTCCCGTCGAAGCCGATCCGCTGGGTGGCGCCGTTCGCGCCCGGCGGCACCAGCGACATCGTCGCGCGCGCAGTCGCGCAGCGGCTGTCAGCGACGATCGGGCAGCAGGTCGTCATCGACAACCGCGCGGGCGCCGGCGGCAATATCGCCGCCGACCTCGTGGTGCGCGCGCCTGCCGACGGCTACACGCTGCTCACCGGATTCCCCGGCCTGGCGATCAACCCGTCGCTGTATGCGAAGCTGACCTACGACCCGCTGAAGGACCTCGCCCCGGTGACGCTGATGACCTCGGCACCGCTGGTGCTGGTGAGTTCGCCGACGATCCCGGTGAAGACGGTGGCGGAACTGGTGGCGCTGGCAATGGCCAAGCCCGGCACGCTCAACTTCTGTTCGGCCGGCAACGGCACCTCGTCGCACCTCGCTGGCGAACTGTTCAAGAGCATGGCGAAGATCGACATCGTGCACGTGCCGTACAAGGGGTCGGTCGAATGCATGGCCGACCTGATGGGCGGGCGCATCAGCCTGATGGTCAACCCGTTGCCCGAGATGCTGCCGATGATCAAGTCGAACAAGCTGCGCGGCATGGCGGTCAGCAGCCTGCAGCGCGCGCCGAGCGTGCCCGACCTGCCGGCGGTGACCGACGCTGGCGTGAAGGGATATGAAGTGAGCACGTGGAACGGCGTGATGGTCCCGGCAGGTACGCCGGCATCGGTCATCGCGCGGCTGCACACAGAGGTCGCAGGCCTGCTGAAGGGCGAACTTCGCAAGCAGCTCGAAGAACAGGCGCTCACCGTGATCGCGAACACGCCCGAGGAGTTCGGCGCATTCCTGCGCGCCGAGACGACCAAATGGGCCGCCGTGGTGAAGGCCTCCGGCGCACGCATCCAGTAACCCATCAGGGACAAGGACAGGAATCACCGATGAAACACCTGACCGAAGCACAGGCAGAGACCTGGCGCACGCAGGGCTTCCTGTCGCCGCTCACCGCGATGAGCGAGGCGGAGGCCCGCCGGTTTCGCGACCGTCTCGAAGCTTCGGAGCAGGCGTTCGGGCCGCTGAAGATCGGCGGCATGGGCTCCAAGTCGCACCTGCTGTTCACCTGGGTCGATGAGATCGCGCGCCATGCGCGCGTGCTCGATGCGGTAGAGGACCTGATCGGCGGGGACATCCTGATCTACACGCTGACCCTGTGGCTTAAGGGTGCAAGGGACGGCGCGTTCGTCGACTGGCACCAGGACGCATCGTACTTCGGCCTGGAGCCGAAGGAACAGGTGACCGCATGGATCGCGCTGTCGGAGAGCTCGGCCGAGAGCGGCTGCGTGCGGGTGATCCCGGGCAGCCATCTGACCGGCGGCTTCCGGCACAGCATCCGCGAGGGCTCGGGCAACCACATGTTGCCGCGGCGGCAGGCGATCGACACCCTGGTCGACGAATCGAACGCGGTGCAGATGCCGCTCAAGCCGGGGCAGTTCTCGCTGCACCACACGCTGGCGATCCACGGCTCGGAGCCGAACCAATCGGACGATCGCCGGCTCGGGGTGGGCATCAGCTACATCCCGACTCGCTGCCGCTTCACCGGCAAGACCCGCCTGACCGGCATGCTCGTGCGCGGGACCGACCACCACGACCACTTCGACCACGAGCGCCGCCCCCAGGGCGACCGCACGCCGGAGTCGGTCGAATACCACGCCGCCGTGATGAAGAACTACTTCGGATCGAAGAAGGAGCTGAACCTTGCAGATGCAGAATGAGCATGCACGCCACGGGTGCGTACCGATGAGCGCGGCGCAGTCCCGGGCGCAGGCGGCTGCGCGATGAGCGACCGCACGCCACCCGCCTGGCTGGTCACGCTGGCCGATTTCGCTACCCATACACCGTTGTCGGCCCTGTCCCCGGCAGCGCTGCACAAGGCGCGCTGGGTCCTCGCCGACTGCATTCCGGTGATCGCGGCCGGCATGGCGCAGGCCGAGATGAAGACCTTCGTCGAGCGCCATCTCGAGGGCCGCGCGCCCGGACGTGCCTGGGTGATCGGCACCGCCCGCCGCGCCGATCCGCTCGATGCAGCACTGCTCGGCGGCACCGCGGGCACCTGGCTCGAACTCGACGAAGGCAACCTGTTCGCCCACGGGCATCCGGGCATCCAGGTCGTACCGGGCGCGGTCGCGCTCGCGCAGCACTTGGGCTCGAACGGTGCCGACCTGCTGCGCGCGGTCGCGTTGGGCTACGAGGTCTCGTCGCGCGTGAGCCGCGCCACGGCCACGCGCATCGCGGTGCATCCGCATGGCACTTACGGCGTGATCGGCACCGCCGTCGCGGCCGCCTGCCTGCGCGGCTTCAGCGCGGCGCAGATGCTCGAGGTGCTGAACGTCTCGGCGACGATGGGCATGGCCTCGAGCCGGCAGACGCTGCTCGACGGGGCGACGGTGCGCAACATCTTCACCGGCCACTCCGGCTTCATGGGGCTCACCGCGGCACGCATGGTCGAATGCGGCTTCACCGGCGAGGTCGACAGCTACCGTACCGTCTACGGCCGCATCTACGGCGAGGCCTTCGATCCGCAGAAGGTCGTGGACGGGCTGGGCAGCGAATGGCTTATCGCGCTGAACTATTTCAAGCTGTATCCGACCGGCCGCTACGCACACTCGGCGATCGATGCCCTGCTCGACCTGCTTCGCACGGTGCCCGGTGGACGGCTCGACCCGGCGGCGATCGAGCGCATCGAAGTGCGCGCCTATGCGCGCTGCGCGATGCTCGCGGAGAAGGCGGTGGTGTCGAGCTTCGGCGCCCGCTTCTCTGTGCCGTTCATCCTCGCCACGTTCCTGCACCATGGCCGGTCGAGCCTGGCTGCCTACGAGCAGCCCGCAGTGGACAACCCGGCCATCCAGGCGATCGCGAAGAAGGTCGACCTGCAGGAGAACACGGCCTTCAGCGCGCGCTATCCGGCCGAGCAGCCGGTCGACCTGAAGATCGTGATGCGCGACGGTAGCGCATACGAAGGCCATTGCATGGTGACCAAGGGCGAGCCGGCCACGCCGCATTCCGACGACGAACTCAAGGGGAAGTTCCGCGAACTCGGCAGCCCCGCATGGGGCGCGGACGCCACCGAGCGCCTGCTCGACGGCCTGATGGCCGTGGAGCGCATCGACGACTTCGCCACGTTCTCGGACGTGCTCGATACCGGAGACCGCACATGCTGAAGCTGAAGACCCACGGCCGCTACGACTACTCGGCGATCACCCGCCGGCCCGACTATTCATGGCCGGGCGGCAAGCGGCTGGCGGTGCATCTGTCGCTGAACGTCGAGCACTTCTCGTTCGGCGAAGGCCTGGGCAACGACTACGGCCTCCCGTCGCCGCAGCCCAACAGCCGCAGCTTCGCCTGGCGCGACTACGGCAACCGCGTGGGCGCATGGCGCCTGCTCGAGATGGCACAGAAGTACGAACTGCCGATGGCGCTGCTTATCAACAGCGCGCTCTATGATTACTGCCCGGAGATGATCGCAGCCTTCCGCGAACGCGGCGACGAGATCGTCGGCCACGGCCGCAGCAACGTCGAGCGGCAGAGCGACATGACGCCCGAGCAGGAACGGGCATGCATCTTCGAGGCGACCGCAGCGATCGAGACGCACGAAGGAAAGAAGCCGCTCGGCTGGCTGGCGCCGTACATCGCGCAGACACACCAGTCGCCCGACCTGCTGAAGGAAGCCGGCTACCGATACATGATGGACTGGCCGCTCGACGACCAGCCGGTGTGGTTCCGGACGAAGCATGGCCCGATCCTGTCGGTGCCGTATGCGCATGAGCTCAACGATTCGTTCGAGGCCGTGTCGCGCCGCACGCCGTCGCAGCTCTACTGCGAGAGCCTGATCGACCAGTTCGACGAGCTGCTCGAGGAGTCCGAGCGCCGCCCGCTGGTGATGCCGCTCGTGCTGCACAGCTTCATCCTCGGCCAGCCGTACCGCGCACGCCAGTTCCGGCGCGTGATCGAGCATGTGTTGAGGCACCGCGACAAGATCTGGCTGACCCACCCGGGAAGCATCTGCGAGTACGTCGAGTCGCTGCCGGCGGGGATCGTGCCGGGCAGCTGATCCGCGCTCGGGCGCCTGCAGGTCTTCGATCCACGAGCGTCGCCAGCGGCGTGGTGCGCACTGCCTGCCGCCCAGTCCCCAAGGCGGAGGCCCTTTGCGTCAACCCGAGGCCCGTCAGCGGCGGGCGATCGGGCGCTTCGCGGCTCAGAGCCCTGGATGCCGCCGGTGCCAGTCGGTCACCCGCTGGTATGCATCGGCCACGCGCAGCAGCCCGCCCTCGTCGAACGGTCGGCCGACGAGCTGGAACCCGGCCGGCATACCGTTGGCCGTGAAGCCCATCGGCACGCTCGCCGCCGGCAGCCCGAGGTAGTTGATGCCTCGGGTGGCATGCGTGATAGCACCGAGCCGGGCATTCACCCGATCGGGTGCATCGGTGGTGGTCTCGTCGATCGTCGGCACCGGGATGGTCACCGCCGGCAGGTGCAGCACGTCGGCCTGGCCCAGCGTGGCATCGATGAATTCCGACGTGATGCGCGCGCGCAGGTTGAGCGCCTCGCAGTAGCGCACGGCCGGCACCAGCAGTCCGGGCTCGACCCGGCTGAGCACGATCGCCCCGTAGTCATCGCGCCGCTGCGCCAGCCACTTGCGATGCACCGTCGCAGCTTCCACCGCCATCACCAGCTGGGCGAGCGAATTGACCTGAGGGATGTCTGGTACGGTCACGCGCACCACGCTGGCACCCAGCGCGAGCAGCACGTCGAGGCTGGCCTCGAGCAGCGCCCGCACTTCATCGGTAACCGTGTCGTAGTAGTAGTTGTCCGGCACCGCGATACGCAGCCCGCGGATGTCGCCATCGAGCAGCGACTCGTAGTCGGGCACCGGCTGCGTCGACGCGGTCGCATCGCGAACGTCCGCGCCGGCGATCACCGACAGCAGCCGTGCCACGTCGCGCGCGGCCGGCGCCAGCGGGCCGACGCAGTCGAGCGAATGCGACAGCGGCAGCACGCCAAAGCGCGGCACTCGGGTCTGGGTCGGCTTCAGGCCCGAGAGCCCGCACAGCGACGCCGGGTGGCGCAGCGACCCGCCGGAATCCGTGCCGAGCGATCCATGCACCAGCCGCGCGCCGACCGCAGCACCGGAGCCGCTGGATGAACCACCCGGCACGCGCTCGCGATCCCATGGATTGCGGGCATGGCCCATCTGCTGGTTGAAGCCGGTCGGGCTGTAGGCGAATTCGCACATGTGCAACGAGCCGAGGTCGAGTGCACCGGCGCCATCGAGCCGCTCCAGCACGGTGGCGGTGGTGTCGGGCACGAAGCCCGCGCGCACCTTGCTGCCCGACGCGGCGACGCGGCCCGCGCGATAGAACAGGTCCTTGTGTGCGAGCGGCACGCCATGCAGCTTGCCACGCAGCTTGCCGGCCGCGCGCTCGCGGTCGAGCGTTTCGGCCTGCGCGAGCACCGTGTCGTCCGACAGCACTGCGATGCAGTTGAGCTGCGGTCCGATGCGGCGTAGCCGCTCGAGCGACCATGTGGTGGCCGCGACCGAGGTGATGCTGCCGTCGGCGATCGCGGTCGCGAGTTCGACAAGCGTGAGCCCGGCGAGATCCTGGCTCATCGCTTCCCACCCGCGGCGAGCAGCGTGAGGTAGTGCGAGGGCTCGTCCTCGAACGCGAGCTTCGCGGTCGCCGCGTCGCGTACCGTGGTGTTGAGGCCGGCGACGAGGCCTGCCGCGGCGAGCGCCGAAGCGGGGTCGATTGCGATGCCATGCGCGAGCTTGATCTGCGCGGCGAGTTCCTGGTCGGTCATGGACGTAGCTTTCCTGGTTGCTTCAGTTCAGGCCACCGGCGCTGCGGCGAACCGCGCCGATCTCGGCCGTATGGAACCACCACCAGTCGCCGGCGGACGGCTCGACCGCGGCGAGGCGTTCGATCGTGGCCGCAGGCAGCGGCCGTGGCGTGCCGAACCGCTCGGCGAGATTGTGCAGCGACAGGAACTGCTCGCGCTGGATCGCGTCGACCGTCGCCTGTTCGAGCGTGGTCGCGACGAAGTCGGTGCCATGCCCGACCTCGTGCACGATCGGGCCAGTGCCCAGCGCATCGAGCGTCTGCCGGCGCACCTCGGCATCGACGATCAGGTCGCAGCGCGGATACACCGGCAGCGAACGGGTGGCGATGCGCAGGCCGATCGGGCTGGCCGGCACCAGCCGGTCGATCGATCCGGCATAGGCGCGCCCGTACAGGTCGTGGGTATGCACCACCGCCTGCGCATCGGTGCGCTCGGCCAGCAGCTGTGCATGGAACCACTTGAAGTTCGGCGGCTTCGGGCCACCGAGCCAGTTGGCGCGGAAGTCGAGCAGCACGAGGTGTTCCGGCAGCATGTCGCGGAAGCTGTGCGCGGCGCTCATCAGGAAGCGGTCGGGCTCGGGCAGGCGATGGCTGATGTGCTCGAGGAAGGCGACCAGCGTATCGCGTGTCCACAGCGCGCGGCAACTCAAGGCGATCGCCGCCTTCAGTTCGCCATGCGGATCGCCCGGGCGCGCATGTGCGGCGGCGAACGCGTGCCACGGATGCGCGATCGGCCCCGGATCCAGCGACTGCAGGAACTCGATGTAGTGGTGCTGCCCGGAGAATTGCGACCACAGCCGCTCGGAATCGGGCTGCGCGACCGCTGCCACTGGCCGGGCGGTGCCGGCGAGCACCAGGTTCGCCTGCGCGAGGTATTCATAGTGGTAGGCGACGGTCAGTGCGTCGAACACATCGACACCGCTGGTCCAGACGGCGATCCCGCGCTGCTGCACCAGGCCGGCGCGCTTCAGTTCGGCGGCGAGGGCCGCAGTGGCATCGCCAGCTTCGCCGGTCGCCAGGTCGCCCGGCAGGTTGGCCGGCTTGCGGAACAGCGTCTCGCTTTCCATGTGGGTGATCGGCTGGAAGCTCGCGCCCGAGATGCCGGCGGCCAGCGCGGTCTTCGGTGAACTGGCGATGCAGGCCCCGGTGTTCGGCGATGCGCGATACAGCGCGAGGTCGACCGCGAACTGCAGCGGCAGCTCGCCCCGCCCTTCCAGCACGCGCCCGTCGAGGTCGCAGACCAGGATGTCGTCGCCGGTGATCGTCTGCGGCAGCACGCCCTTGTGGAAGCGTGGCGTCACCGCGATCACCTCCGACCGTGGCACGCGCAGGCTGGCATGCCCCCAGAGGTCGAGCATCCGGTGCTGCGCAAGGATGCGGCAGACCTGTGCGAGGTCTTCGTTGAAGCGTGTTCCGATCATGACGGCGGGCCCGGTTCCGCGCATCGTCGATGCGCAACAGTGAGCCGCTCAGGCTAGCATCGGCGAGGTGTGATCGCAACATGGCATCACGCGCACACCTGCGAGAACGCTTACTATCAGGCAGGAAGTTTCCTCGTAGTCGCGCGCCGTCCGCAGCCAGATCGGGAGTCCCGACGATGATCCAGATACGCAAGCCCCATTCGGTCCGTTCACTGTCCTTGATCTCGCTGCCACCGCTGGTTGCCGCACTTGCTGTCGCATTGGCTGCATCCGCGCCTGCGCCTGCACTGGCGCAGGACAGCTTCCCGACGCGGCCGGTCACGGTCATCGTGCCCTTCCCGCCCGGCGGCGGCGCCGACCTCGCGATGCGCCCCCTCGCGGCACAGATGGAAAGGCTCATCAAGCAGCCGGTGTTGATCATCAACCGCCCGGGTGCGGCTGGCGCGCTGGGGATGACCGCCGCCGCGGCAGCCAAGCCCGACGGTTACACACTGCTCGCCACGCTGCCGTCCTACAACATCCTCCCCGAGGTGGACGCGCTCTTCAAGAAGGCGCCCGCCTTCACCCGCGAGCAGTTCCTGCCCATCGCGCGCCTGACGGCCGACCCGTCGATCCTGGTGGCCAACCCGGCCGCGCAGTGGAAGTCGGTCAAGGAACTCGTCACTGCGGCGCGGCGACTGCCTGGCGAGATGATGTACTCGCACTCGGGCGTCTACGGGCCGTCGCATATCCCGATGGAGATGTTCGCGAACGCAGCCGGCATTCGCCTGCAGGACGTGCCCTACGTAGGCGGCGCGCCAGCAATGACGGCCGTGCTCGCCGGGCACGCGACCATGTGGTCTTCGCCACCGGCGCTCGCCGCGCCCTACGTCAGGGCGGGCAAGGTGCGGGTGTTTGCCACCTGGGGCGCGGAGCGCAATCCCATGTTCCCCGAGGCGCCAACGCTGATCGAGTCGGGCTACAAGGTCGAGTTCTACTTCTGGGTCGGGCTGTTCGCGCTGCGCGGCACGCCCGATGCCGTGATTCGGCAGTTGCGCGACGCGGTGCGCCAGGTGGCCACCAGCGAGGACTATCGGAACGCGATGTCGAAGGTGCTCACGCCCGTGGCCTATCTCGATTCGCCGGAGTTCCAGAAGTTCCTGGAAGCCGACGCGCGTCGCATCGGCGAGGCAGTGCGCGCGATGCCCAGGTTCACCCAGTAACGGGGTCGGCGCGCCGCATCCCTACAGCCGCCGATCAACACATCCGATCGCCGGAGGATCACCTTGTCGAATCCTGAAGCCGCGTCGGTCATCGCGATCACCCTCGCCACGCTGCCTTTCGTCCCCGGCGTGGCCAGCGCCGCCGAACCTTATCCGTCCCGCCCGATCCGCTTCGTCGTGCCTTCGGGCGCCGGCGGCGTCACCGACATCCTCGCCCGCGCGATCGGGCAGCGCCTGACCGAACGCTTCGGCCAGCAGGTGATCGTCGACAACCGGCCCGGCGCGAGCGGCATCGTCGGCTCCTCGATCATTGCCAAGGCACCGGCAGACGGCTACAACCTGCTGATGGTGTTCCCGACCCATGTCGTGAATCCGAGCCTGTATGCCAGCCTGCCCTACGACACGGTGCGCGACTTCGCGCCGATCACCCTGGTGAGTGCGGTCTCGACGACGCTGCTGGTGCCGGGCAACAGCCACGCGAAGACGGTACAGGACCTGATCGCGATGTCGAAAGACCCGGCATCCAGGCTCAACTACGGATCAGTGGGCCGCGGCAGCATCGGCCACCTGGCCGCCGAACTGCTGTCATCGACCACGGCGCTGAACGGCACCCATGTCGCGTACAAGGGCAGCCCGCAGATCCTGACCGCGCTGATCCAGGGCGAGATCCAGTACTACTTCATTGCCTCGGTCGCCTCGGCGCTGCCGCACATCCAGTCCGGACGCATCCGTGCACTGGGCGTGAGCAGTCCGAAGCGGCTGCCGTCGCTGCCCGACGTGCCGGCGATCGGCGAGTCGGTGCCCGGCTATGAAGCCCTGGGCTGGAACGGGCTGCTCGCACCCACCGGGACGCCCGCGTCGATCATCGACCGGTTGAACCGCGAAGTGGTGCAGGTGGTGAACTCGCCCGACTTCGTGAAGCTGGTGTCGAACGAAGGCGCGATGCCGGTGGGCAACACGCCTGCCGAATTCGCGAAGGTGATCCGCGCCGACATCGCCAAGTGGGCGAAGGTGATCCGCCACGCCGGCATCAAGCCCGAATAGAAGGAACGGACCATGCCTTTCCTGGAACTGCCAGACACGAAACTGTTCTACGCGATCGACGACCATACCGACGCGTGGGCCACGCCCGAGACCGTGCTGTTCGTGCACGGGTTCACCGAAAACCTCGACGCGTGGCGCGCCTGGGTGCCACACTTCTCGCGCCGCTACCGGATGATCCGCATCGACCAGCGCGGCTTCGGAAAGTCAGGCCCGGTCGCGGAAGACTTCC
>CAMDXD010000031.1 GCA_945877995.1 Bordetella parapertussis | reverse complement strand
CCAAGGGTCAGACCCGCGGACCGGATCTGGCCGGATAGGCGACAATCGCAACACGAACCCGCTCAGGAGTGCAGCAGATGCCGATCATCGATGTGAAGAGTGAAATCACCGGCAACGTGTGGAAGATCGTGGCCCAGGTCGGCGACGTGATCGAGGAAGAGGCGCCGATCATGATCCTCGAGTCGATGAAGATGGAGATCCCGGTCACGGCGCCGGAGACCGGCACGCTGGTCGAGATCTGCGTGACCGAAGGCAGCACCTGCAGCGAAGGCGCGGTCGTCGCCCGCCTGCAGGTCTGAGCGACGGTGACACGATGATCCGCAAGCTGCTGGTTGCCAACCGCGGAGAGATCGCCTGCCGCGTGATGCGCAGCGCCAGGGCGCTCGGCATCGATACCGTCGCGGTGCATTCCGAGGCCGACGCGGGCGCGCTCCATGTCGCGCTGGCCGGGCAGTCGGTGGCGATCGGTCCGGCCGCCGCCACCGAGAGCTACCTGCTTGCCGACCGGGTGCTCGCCGCAGCCGTCGCGACGGGTGCGGATGCGATCCACCCGGGCTACGGCTTCCTCGCCGAGAACGCCGCGTTCGCAGCGGCTGTCGAGGCGGCCGGCCTCACCTGGGTCGGGCCGACGCCGCAGTCGATCGACGACATGGGCGACAAGGAACGCGCCCGCGCGATCGCCCGCGCCGCCGGCGTGCCGGTGCTGCCGGGCAGCGAGCGCTTCGCCCCGGGCGACGCGCCGCCCGATGCAGCGGTACTCGAAGCCGCGGCAGCGGCGGTCGGCTATCCGCTGCTGGTCAAGGCAGCGGCCGGCGGGGGTGGCATCGGCATGCGCCGGGTCGATGATGCGTCCGGCGTCGCCGCAGCCGTTGCGGCGACCCAGGCGCTCGCCGCACGGGCGTTCAAGGACGGATCGGTCTACCTCGAGCGCTATGTGCCGCGTGCGCGCCATGTCGAGGTCCAGGTGTTCGGCTTCGGCGATGGCCGCGCGGTGCACCTGTACGAGCGCGACTGCTCGATACAGCGGCGGTTCCAGAAGGTGATCGAGGAGAGTCCGGCGCCCGGCCTGACGCAGGCGACGCGGCTCGCGATGTGCGAAGCGGCGACGGCGCTCGCGTGCGAGTAGCGCTATCGCGGCGCCGGCACCGTCGAGTTCGTCGTCGACGCCGACAGTGGCGAGTTCTTCTTCCTCGAGATGAACACCCGCATCCAGGTGGAACATCCGGTGACCGAGATGAACACCGGCACCGACCTGGTGGCGATGCAGTTGCTGCTGGCCGGCGGTGCCGCGCTGCCGGTGCAGGAACAGGCCGGCATCGCCGCGAACGGCCATGCGATCGAAGTCCGCCTGTACGCCGAGCGTCCGCTGAAGGGCTTCCTGCCCTCCACCGGCACGCTGGCGACCTTCGAGATGCCGGTTGCCGGGGAGGGCCTGCGCGTCGATGCCGGCGTGCGTGCCGGCGATGCGATCAGCCACTGGTACGACCCGATGATCGCCAAGGTGATCGCCCACGGCGCCAGCCGCGGGGAGGCGATCGACCGCCTGCTCGCCGCGCTCGGCGAGGTGCGCATCGAAGGCGTCGAGACCAACCTGCTGTTCCTGCAGCGCACGCTCGACCATCCGTCGTTCCGGGCGGGCCAGGTGTTCACCGGCTTCATCGATGCGCACAAGGCGGTGCTGCTGGCGAAGTGAGCGTGCGGCAGTCCTGGCCTTACGGTCGCGGTCGAGCCCCGTTCGGGTAGAGTCGCTACCCTCTGCGCAGATGCCGCAAGTGCAAGGGAGTAGCCCGACGGTGAAGATGGCCGAGAATTCGTTGTTCGCGATCCTGCTGCGCGCGCGCTGGTGGCTCAGCTTTGCGATCGCAGCCGCACTGGTGCTGCTGTCGTTCGTGCTGCTGCCCGATACCTTCCGGCTGATGGGCATCGTCGCCGGGCTGCCGTTCGCCGTAATCGGGGCGATCGCGCTGCGCAAGCAGTGGGGGCGTCCCGGCGCGGCGCAGGTGGCGCGCATCACCGAGGCGGCAGGCGCGATGGCCTGGCCGGCGTTCGCCGCGCTGCTCGAGTCGTCGTTCCGGCGCGATGGTTGCACCATCGCCCGGTCCAATACCGACGCCTTCGATTTCGAACTCGAGCGTCCCGGCACCGAGCATGCAGGGCGCAAGGTGCTGGTCAGTGCGCGGCGCTGGAAGGCCGCGCGTACCGGCATCGAACCGTTACGCGCGCTGCAGGCTGTGCGCGAATCGCGCGGCGCCTCGGGCGCGATCTACGTGTGCATCAACGAGGTGTCCGAGGGTGCGCGTCGCTTCGCCGACGACAAGGGCATCACGATCTGGCAGGCGGGCGAGGTCGCGCATGCGCTGCACGGGTTGCCGATGGGGGGGCGCTAGCTCGCTAGCGGCTGCGATACACCGCGCCTCGGTGGGCGACGCGCAGCACTTCGACGACGACCTGCGCGTCGTGTATGCCGTAGATGATCCGATACACCCCCTGGCGCACCCTGTAGAGCTCCGCACCACCGAGTTTCTCGCAGCCAGGCCCGCGCGGGTCTTCGCGCAGGGCTTCCATGCGACTCAGGATGCGTTTGACATCATTGCCGGGTATGCCGCGCAGGTCCTTGGCCACGGAGGGCTTGATGCGCAACTCATAGCGTGCCATCGGCCTTGAGCTTGCCGAGGAAATCTTCGTAGGACATGGCGTGCTCGCCCGCGCGGTCACGGGCCGCAGAAAGATCTTCCTCGTCCTCGCGCAGCGTCTGACGGAGCGCCTCATTCACGATGTCGGACATGCTGCGCTGGCTATGGACCGACTTCAGGCGCAGGGCCTGGTGCAGGTCGGGCTCGAGGTAGACGGTCGAGCGCACGGTCTCGCTTGCGGCCATGGCAATTCTCAGATTGATGAACGTCATGACATCATAGCACCACGACGTCATGACGGCTTCGTTGGCCGTGTCGGGTGACTACGGCAGCCTGGGCAGACAGCGGGTTCTGACAGGCGCTTCCGGATGCCTCAGTCGAACCTGATCTTCAGCTTCGGCAGCAGTTTCTCCCAGCGCGCCACGCCGTCGCGCATCTTCGCCTCGAACGCCTCCGGCGTGCTCGGAGCCGGTTCGAAGCCGGCGCCTTCGAGTGTCTTTCGGCTGGCCGGATTGGCGAGGAGGGTCGCCACCTCGGCATTGAGCTTCTTCACCAGGTCGCGCGGCAGCTTCGGCGGGCCCGCCAGGCCCATCCACTGCGCCAGGTCGACGCCCTTGACGCCGGCCTCGTCCAGGGTCGGGATATCCGGCAATGCGTTGGAACGCGCGGGCGAGACCACCGCCAGGATGCGCACCTTGCCGGCGCGGTGGTGCGGGATCACCGGCGATGATCCGAGCACCACGATCGAAATCTGGCCGCCGACCAGGTCGATGATCGCCGCGCCACCGCCCTTGTACGGGATGTGGGTCATGTCGATGCCGGTGGCGAGCTTGATCATCTCGCCCGCCAGGTGTTGCGGATGGCCGTGCCCTGACGAACCGAACGACAGCTTGCCCGGCACGGTGCGCGCATGGGCGACCAGTTCCTTCAGGTTGGTGGCCGGCACCGCGCCGTGCACGGCCAGCACCAGCGGCTGGGTGATCAACAGGCTGATGCCGGTGAAGCTGCGCGGATCCCAGGGCAGGTTGCGGTAGGTGAACGGCAGCAGCGTGGACGAATCGCTGGCGGTGCCCAGCGTGTAGCCATCGGGGGCTGCGCGTGCCAGCAACTCGTAGCCGATGGTGCCGCCAGCGCCGGACCGGTTGTCTGCGATGAACTGCTGGCCGTAGGTGGCGCCGAGGCGCTCGGCCACCACGCGCGACACCAGGTCTGCCGCGCCGCCCGGTGCGAACGGGACGATCAGCCGGACGGGCCGGGCGGGCCAGGCCTGCGCCGTCGCTTCGGCAGGCGCGAACGGGCCCGGGAGCAGGCCCACGGACACGGCCCCGAGCACGGGCAGGAAGAAGCGGGATGCGCGCATCACGATGACTCCGGTCGTGCAATGTCGAATCGGCCATCGTGAAGTATCCTGACCGTTGTCGCAACCCGGAGGACACAAGGAATGGCTGCTTCAGAAAAGGCGAGGGCTGGCGTCCGACCGGCGACACCGAACGTGCTGCTGATCCTCGCCGACAACCTCGGCTGGGGCGAACTGGGCTGTTATGGCGGCGGCGTGCTGCGTGGCGCGCCGACCCCGCGCATCGACGCGCTGGCTGCCCAGGGGCTGCGCCTGACCAACTTCAACGTCGAGAGCGACTGCGTGCCGACCCGCTCGGCGCTGATGACCGGCCGCCACCCGATCCGCACCGGTGCGCTGCAGTCGGTGCCGGCAGGGCTGCCGCAGGGGCTGATCCCATGGGAGGTGACGCTGGGCCAGCAGTTCGGCCGCCAGGGTTACGCCACCGGCTGCTTCGGCAAGTGGCACCTCGGCGATCGCGCCGGGCGCCATCCGCACGATCGCGGCTTCGACGAGTGGTACGGCATCCCGCGCACGACGAACGAGAGCCTGTTCACCAGCACGCCGGGCTTCGACCCCTCGGTGGTGCCGATGCCGTACGTGATGGCCGGACGTGCGGGGGAGGCCGCCATCGAACACCATGTATACGACCTCGATGCGCGGCGCCGGATCGACAGCGAACTGGCCGACCATGCGATCGACTTCATGTCGAGGCAGGTGGCCGCGGGCAAGCCGTTCTTCGCCTACGTGCCGCTGACCCACCTGCACTATCCGACGCTGCCGCATCCGGAGTTCACCGGCCGCACCGGCGCGGGAGACTTCGCCGATTCGATGGTCGAGATGGATTTCCGTACCGGGCAGATGCTCGATGCGCTCGACCGCCTGGGCATCGCGGAGGACACCCTCGTGATCTTCGCCAGCGACAACGGCCCCGAGTTCCGCCGTCCGTGGCGTGGCACCGCCGGCCCGTGGACCGGCACGTACCACACGTCAATGGAAGGTTCGCTGCGCGTCCCGTTCATCGTGCGCTGGCCGGGCCATGTGTCCCCGGGTGCGGTCAGCGACGCCATCGTCCATGTGACCGACCTGTTCCCGACGCTGTCGCGGGTGGCCGGCGCCACGGTGCCCGACGATCGCCCGATCGACGGTATCGACCAGCTGGCCTTCCTGCTCGACCCGTCCACGGGGTCGACGCGTGAAGGCTTCGTGTACTACATCAAGGACGAACTGCGTGCCGCCAAGTGGCGCGACTGGAAGATGCATTTCGTCTGGGAACCCGAGCCCAACACCGGTACCAACCACCTCGAAGCACCGTACCTGTTCAACCTGGTGCGCGACCCGAAGGAAGAGACCGACCTGAACAGCACCGGCGATGGCTGGGCACGCGGGCCCATCCGCCGGATGGTCGTCGCATTCCAGCAGGGCCTGAAGGCCAACCCTCCGATCCCGCCCGGTTCTCCCGACGACTATCGGCCCGCGCCGAAGAAGGATGCGCCATGAATGCACCCGTGAAGCCACTCGCGCTGCCCCCGCGCAGCCGCAAGCCGCGTACACGCGGCCTGACCTCGATGATCGACTTCGGACCGGACACCTTCGGCTGGACCGGCGCGGTCGGCGGCATCGAGCCTCTGCTGCAGGCCTGCGGCGACTACATCGACTTCGCAAAGATCTATGCGATGAATGCGTTGCTGCTGCCGCGCGACGTGGTGAAGGCGGCGGCGCGCTGCTACCGGGAGCATGACGTCGTGCCGTTCGCCGGCGGCATCCTGTTCGAGTACGCGTGGCAGCGCAATGAACTCGATGGCCTGGAGGCACTGCTGGCCGACCTCGAGATCGGCGGGCTCGAGATCTCCGAGAACTACGTCCAGCTCACGCCGGACGAACGGGCGCGGATGATCGAGCGCTTCCAGAAGCGCGGCATCTACATCAAGTACGAATTCGGCCGCAAGTCGCCAACCGAGCCGCTGTCGCTGGACGAACTCGGTTCGGTAGTCGATGCGGTGGGCCGACAGGGCATCGAGCATGTAATCGTCGAGCAGTCCGACTTCGACATGCTGGTGGCCGCGCGCGCCGATGCGATCGACCGGCTGAAGGAACAGCCCTGGTTCGGCCGCCTGCTGATCGAGGCCGATCCCTACCGCTTCCCGAAGCAGTGCGCCGAACTGGTGCAGACGTTCGGCCCCGAGGTGAACCTCGCGAACATCACGCCCGGGCAGGTGCTGCGGCTGGAAGGGTTCCGTCTCGGCATCGGGCGGGCGGTGGACTACTCGATCATCCAGCGCTGACGACAGCCGCTCAGGCGAAGAACGACTCCAGCAGCTGTGCGACGTTCGCCGGCTGGTCGTGGTGCAGCATGTGCCCGCACTCCTCCAGTCGTTCGAGCCGCATGCCGGGCACCGCGGCGCAGCGCTGCGCGAACTGCTCGGGCGTGTCCAGCCGGAAACCCTGCTTCGCAGGGTCGCTGGCCATCACCCAAAGCACCGGGCAGGTGATCCTGTTCCAGCAGGCGCAGACCTCGTCTAGGCGCGTCTGCTGGGCATGCAGTTGCTTGTGCCGGGGGTCTGCACGCAGCACGAAGCCGCCGCCGGCCGCCGGGCGCGCCCAGTGGGGCGCCAGGAAGGCCGCGCGTTGCGCGGTCAGGCGCGGATTGTTCTTGCGCAGCCGACGCGCGACATCGTCGAGCGACGGGTAGGGCCGGAACGTCGCCGGCTTGCGCTGCTGGTCGAGCCAGCGGACGAAATGCTCGGGGGCACGCGTGGCATCGTAGCGGTGTCCGCCGAAGCCTTCGAGGGACACGATGCGCGACAGGCGTGCCGGGCGCAGGCCGGCATAGGACATCAGCACGTTGCCGCCCATCGAATGGCCGACCACGCGCGCCGGTTCATCGGGTGACAGCCGGTCGAGCAGTGCATCGAGGTCGGCGAAGTAATCCGGGAACTCGTAGCCGTGCAGCGCCCACGACGACAGGCCGAAGCCGCGCCAGTCGGGGGCGATCACATGCCAGTCGCGCCGCAGCGCGTCGACCAGAAAGGCGAAGGATGCCGAGACATCCATCCAGCCGTGCAGCAGGAACAGCTTCGGCGCGCCTTCGGTACCCCACTCGCGCACGTGCAGGTCGAGCCCGTGGACTGCCAGCCAGCGCGACCGGTCTTGCTGGCTGGTCATGCCGGCGCGCTGCGTCCCTGGGCGTAGGTCTTCTCGCGCTGGCTCTGGCAGGCGATGCAACGCGTCGCCGCCGGATAGGCGAACAGGCGGGCGAACGGGATGTCGACGCCGCAGTCGATGCAGTCGCCGTAGTCGCCTTCTTCCATGCGCTTGCGCGCACCTTCGACCGCCTTGAGTTCGGCCAGCTCGCGTTCGATCATCGCTGCATTGATGTCGACCATCTGGTCGGCGACCGACTCGTCGCCGGAGTCGTTCACCTCACCGGCGAGATCGGCGTAACGCTCCGAGCCGGTCGCCTTGAGGTCTTCGCGGATGTCGCGGGCGAGTTCGGCGTGCCGCTTCTCGAGCGCGGCGCGCAACTGGTCCATCTGCTGATCGGTGAGTTCTGACACGTATCGGTACTCCGTCGTTGCCTGGATTCGGAAAACCCGCGACTGTAGCGCAATACCGTGGCGATCCGGTGGTTGTCTGGATCCGTTGACTGCTGCCGGATGACGCGCGCTTCGCAAGGGACATGCAAGCCGGCGCGCATGCCGGGCTGCTAGACTCGTGCCGTCTGCGCTGTGTGGCGCCTGTTTCGAGTGGAGTGGTCCGGGTGTCAACGGCAGGGTGTGCGATCGATTTCGGTACTTCCAATTCCTCCGTGGCGCTGCTGGGCATAGCCGGGTCCGATGCGCCACGGGAAGCCTTCCGGCTGGTCGCACTGGAACACACGCACACGGCGATCCCGACCGCGGTCTTCTTCAGCGGTGAGGACGGATCGCGTGCCTTCGGCCGCGCGGCGGTGCAGGCGCATGTCGAGGGCCATGAAG
This sequence comes from Bordetella parapertussis, assembly GCA_945877995.1. Classification (GTDB taxonomy): domain Bacteria; phylum Pseudomonadota; class Gammaproteobacteria; order Burkholderiales; family CAIKXV01; genus CAIKXV01. Next base: position 9,656 of record CAMDXD010000031.1, on the reverse strand, counting down.
GTCGGCTGATGCGCTCGATCAAGAGCATCCTGGGCTCCGACCTGATCGACCGCACCACCGAAGTCGGCCCCGGCTTCATGGTGAAATACCTCGACGTGGTGGTCGCATTCCTGCGCCACCTGCGCCAGCGCGCCGCGCAAGCCGCCGGAGAGCCTGTCGACCGCGTGGTGATCGGCCGCCCGGTGTTCTTCGTCGATGACGACCCAGCGCGCGATGCGCAGGCCGAACGCACGCTCGCCGCCGCGGCCCGGAGCGCGGGTTTCTCCGACGTCGCCTTCCAGTTCGAACCGATTGCCGCCGCACTCGACTTCGAACGCACCGTGTCGCGCGAGACGCTGGTGCTCGTCGCCGATATCGGTGGCGGCACCTCCGACTTCTCCGTGGTGCGGGTCGGCCCGAAGCAGCGCATGCGGGTCGATCGCAACGCGGACGTGCTTGCCAACCACGGGGTACACGTGGCCGGGACGGACTTCGACCGCGAGGTCAATCTGGCCGCGATCATGCCGCTGCTTGGCCTGGGTTCCGAAGGCCGCAGCGAATCGGGCGCCTCGATACGCGTACCCAATGCCATCTATCATGCACTGTCGACCTGGCACCTGATCAACACGGTATACCTGCCGAACCGGCTGATCGAGCTGCGCCAGATGGCGAGCCTCTATGTCGATCAGCGCATGCACCGGCGCCTGACGACCGTCCTCGAATGTCGGCTCGGGCATTCGCTGGCGGCGATGGCCGAGGCCACCAAGATCGACGTGTCGATGCGCGGCAGCGCGGTGATCGACCTGTCGATGGTCGAAGACGCACTGGCCGGCAGCTTCGATGCCGCCCGCCAGCAGGCCACGCTGGCGGACTCGATCGGCCGGATTGCCGGCGCTGCGCGGCAGGCCATCGAGCAGGCGGGGCTGTCGCCGTCGCAGATCGATGCGCTGTATTTTACCGGCGGCTCGACCGCGCTGGCTTCGCTCGCCCGGGCTATCGCCGCGGTAGTGCCCGATGCGGCGCAGGTCGATGGCGACCGCTTCACCAGCGTGGTGAGCGGCCTCGCGGTTGATGCGTCGAGGCGATTCGGCTAGCGCCCGTCGGTCGCAGGCTCTGGCTCGCCGCCGGACCACCCTCCGCCCAGCGCCCGCACCAGCACCACCGACGCGTCGAACTGGCGCCCCAGTACCGACAGCGCAGCCTGTTCGGCCGACAGCAGCGAGGTCTGCGCGATCACCACGCTGCTGAAACCGACCAGCCCTGCCTTGTACTGGTTCAGCGTGATCTGCAGCGTCTGCCGTGCGAGGTCGACGGCGCGCGCCTGTGCCGCCGCTTCGTCGGACAGCACCCGCAGCGCGACCAGGTTGTCCTCGACCTCGACCAGCGCGGACAGCACCGTCTGCCGGTACTGCGCGACGCGCTGATCGTAGACCGCCACGTTCTGGTCGACCACGCTGCGGCGGCGGCCCGCATCGAACAGGGGCAGCGCGAGCGACGGGCCGAGCGACCAGTAGCGGGCCGGAGCCGTGATCCAGGTGGACAGGTCGGTCGACCGGAACCCGGCTGCGCCGGACAGCGTGAGCGAAGGAAACCAGGCAGCGGCGGCCACGCCGATCTGCGCATTGGCTGCGGCGACCCGCCGTTCGGCTGCCGCGATGTCCGGGCGCCGCTCGAGCAGTTCCGAGGGCAGGACCAGCGGCATTGGCGACGGCAGCGGTGGCAGCATCCCGGGCGGCACCGTCAATGCGGCCGGTGGCCGGCCGATCAGCAGCGCGATCGCATGCTGCAGCTGTGCCCGGGGCACCTGGGTGTCGATCAGCTGCGCCTCGACCGAGGCGAGCTGGCTCCGGGCCTGGATCACGTCGGAACGCGGCACGACGCCAGCGGCGTAGCGGTTCTCGGTGATCAGCAATGCACGGCGGTTCGCCTCGACGGTCTCGGCCAGCAGGTGCGCCCGTCGCTCGGCCACGCGCAACTGGAAGTAGGCCTGCGCCAGCGCAGCGCGCGCCGACAGCCGTGCGGCCGCCAGATCGGCGGCGCTCGCCTGGGCGCTCGCCTCGTTGGCTTCCAGGGTGCGCGCGATGCGGCCCCACAGGTCGATCTCCCAGCTGGCGCTGACCCCGTCGTCCTGTGCCGTCGCGCTGCCGCCGGTGGTTGTGATGCCGGTGCGCGGATTGGTCGTCGCCGGCGACTGGCTGCGCGTGGCCTGCGCGTTGGCTGTGAGCGTCGGTAACAGGCCGGCGCGCGCCTGCGTGATCAACGCCAGCGCCTGCCGGTACTGCGCTTGCGCGGCGCGGATGTTCTGGTTCGACGGTTCGATCGCGGTGATCAGCGTGTCGAGCCGGGCGTCGCCGAACGCGGTCCACCAGGTATCGCCGCGCGACAGGTCCTGCTGCGTCGCCGGTTTCCAGAGGCCCGCCTGTTTCCAGTCTGCCGACACCGGTGCTTCCGGTCGGCGGTAGTCCGGTCCTACCGTGATGCATCCGCCGAGCAGCAGCGCCAGGGCCGGCGCGGCCAGGCACGGGCGCAGCCGCGCGATCGTCGTACGCGTCAGGGCAGCGCCAGGCAGCGCTGCGCGATCGGGTCTCGTCATGCAGGGACCTCCCGGTCCGGGTGCCCGCTGCGGCTGGCGCGGCGGCGGATGAAGAAATGGCGAAGGCGGTCGAGGTGCAGGTAGACGACCGGCGTGGTGTAGAGCGTCAGCACCTGGCTGACCAGCAGGCCGCCGACGATCGCGATACCGAGCGGCTGGCGCAGTTCTGCGCCGTCGCCCTGGCCCAGCGCAAGCGGCAGCGCACCGAACAGCGCCGCGAGCGTGGTCATCAGGATCGGCCGCAGTCGCAGGCGGCAGGCCTCCTCGATCGCCTCGCGCGGGCCTGCGCCGCGATCGCGTTCGGCGGCCAGCGCGAAGTCGACCATCATGATTGCGTTCTTCTTCACGATGCCGATCAGCAGTAGCACGCCGATCATGGCAATCAGGTTGAAGTCGCTTTTCGCGATCATCAGCGCGAGCAGCGCGCCGACGCCCGCCGAGGGCAGGGTGGACAGGATGGTCACCGGATGCAGGGTGCTTTCGTAGAGCATGCCGAGCACGATGTACATCGCGATGAAGGCCGCGAGGATCAGCAGCGGCTGGCTGTCGAGCGATTGGGTGAACAGTCGGGCGGTGCCCTGGAAGCCGCCGTAGAGGGTGCTCGGTGCACCGATGGTGGCGAACGTACGGTCGATCGCGGCCTGCGCGGTCGACAGGGACACGCCCGGGGGCAGGTTGAACGATGCGGTGGCGGCCGCGAATCCGCCCTGGTGGAAGATCGACAGCGGAGCGTTGGCCGGGCCGAAGGTCGCGATCCGGGCGAGCGGCACCGTGCGGCCATCGGCGGTGACGAAGTTGAAGTCGCGCAGGATTTCCGGGCTCTGCCAGTAGCGGGGCTCGACTTCCATCACCACCCGGTACTGGTTCAGCGGGTTGTAGATGGTCGACACCTGACGCTGCCCGAACGCGTTGTTGAGCGACGCGCTGATCCGGCGCATGTCCAGGCCCAGGCGCGCGGCCGCGTCGCGGTCGAAGGTGATCGTCGTCTGTTCGCCGCGGTCCTGGATGTCGGTGTTGACGTCGGCCAGTTCCGGCAGCGCGGCGAACGCATCGCGCAACCTCGGCTCCCAGGTCCTGAGCACCGACAGTTCCTCGGCGAGGATGGTGTACTGGAACTGTGCGTTCGATTCGCGCGCGCCGGCACGCAGTTCCTGCACGGCGGACAGGAACAGTTGTGCGCCCGGTACCTGGGTGAGCTGCGGCCGCAGCCGGGCGATCACCTGGTCGGTCGACAGCGTCCGCTCCGACAGCGGCTTCAGCGTGATGAACAGGAACCCCGAGTTGCGCGCGCCGCCACCGGTGAAGCCGACCACCGTTTCGACCGCCGGGTCCTTGCCGACGATCGCCACGAAGGCCTCGAGCTTGCCCTGCATTGACTGGAACGAACTGCTCTGGTCGGCGCGCAGCCCGCCGGCCAGCCGGCCGGTGTCCTGCTGCGGGAAGAAGCCCTTGGGCACGATCGTGTACAGCCACACGTTCATGCCGATGGTCGCGAACAGGATCAGCAGCATCAGCCAGGCGTGGTCGAGCACCCACGACAGGCTCGACGCATAGCCCTGGACCACGCCGCGCCAGGCGCGCGATGTGCCGCGCAGCAGGATGCCGGGGCGGCGCGCCATGCCCGCGAGGTCGGTGCCGGCGACGCGCGCCTTCAGCAGCCGGGCGCACATCATCGGCGTCACGGTCAGCGATACCACCAGCGAGACCAGCACCGCCGCCGACAGCGTGATCGCGAACTCCCGGAACAGGCGCCCGATCAGCCCGCCCATGAACAGGATCGGGATGAACACCGCGATCAGCGACAGGGTCATCGAGACCACCGTGAAGGCGACTTCGCCCGCGCCGACCAGCGCGGCACGCATCGGCGCCATCCCTTCCTCGATGTGCCGGGTGGTGTTCTCCAGAACGATGATCGCGTCATCGACGACGAAGCCGGTGGCGATGGTCAGCGCCATCAGCGACAGGTTGTTCAGCGAGAAGCCGGCGAGGTACATGACGCCCAGGGTCCCCACCAGCGACACCGGCACCGCGACGGCCGGGATCAGCGCGCAACGCCATTGCCCGAGGAAGGCGAAGGTGACGCCGATGACCAGCGCGATCGCGATCAGCAGCGTGTGCCATACCTCGCGCAGCGACGCGCGGATGCTCGGGGTGCGGTCCTGCACGATGTCGAGCTGGATGCTGTCCGGGATCGACGCGCGCAGCAGGGGCATCAGCGCGTAGATCCGGTCGACCGTGTCGATGATGTTCGCATTGGGCTGGCGGTTGACGACCAGCAGCACCGCTGGCCTGCCGTTGGCGAGCCCGGCGTTGCGCAGGTCCTGCACCGAGTCCTCGATCTTCGCGATGTCGCCGAGCCGGATCGGGTTGCCGTTGCGGTAGCCCACGATCAGCGGGACATAGTCGGCCGCGCTGCGCGCCTGGTCGTTCGCGCCGATCTGCCAGGTGCGCTCGCCGTCGTCGACCGATCCCTTGGGGCGGTTCGCGTTGGCCGCGGCAATCGCCGCGCGGATCTCTTCGGTACCCAGGCCCTGGCGCGCCAGCGCATCGGGGTTCAGCCCGATGCGCACCGCCGGCAGCGCGCTGCCACCGACGGTGACCTGGCCGACGCCATCGACCTGCGCCAGCCGTTGCGCCAGCACGGTCGAGGCCGCGTCATACATCTGGCCGCGCGACAGCGTCGGCGAGGTCAGCGCGAAGATGACGATCGGCGCGTCGGCGGGGTTCACCTTGCGCCAGGTCGGGTTGCTCGGCATGCCGGTGGGCAGCAGCGAGCGTGCGGCATTGATGCCCGCCTGCACGTCGTTGCCGGCGTCGTGGATGTTGCGCGACAGGTCGAACTGGATCGTGATCCGGGTCGAACCGAGCGAACTCGAGGAGGTGATCTCGGTGACCCCGGCGATCCGTCCGAGCGTGCGCTCAAGCGGGGTGGCGATGGTGGCCGCCATCGTCTCGGGGCTCGCGCCGGGCAGCCCCGCGTTGACCACGATGGTCGGGAAGTCCACCTGCGGCAGCGGTGACACCGGCAGCTGGGTAAACGCCGCCAGGCCCGAGAGCAGTATCGCCAGCGTCAGCAGGGTGGTGGCGATCGGCCGCGCGATGAACGCCGCGCTCAGCTTCAACCCGACCGGCTTCATGCGGGCTGGTGCGCGTTGCCGCGCCGCCCGGAGGCCAGCCGGTCGAACGCCAGGTAGATTACCGGCGTGGTGAACAGCGTGAGTACCTGACTCACCAGCAGGCCGCCGACCAGCACGATGCCAAGCGGGTTGCGCAGTTCGGAGCCAGTGCCGCTGCCGAGCATCAGCGGCAGCGCCGCGAACAGCGCCGCGAAGGTGGTCATCATGATCGGGCGAAAACGCAGCAGGCAGGCCTGGTAGATCGCCTCGCGCGGTGCCATGCCATGCCGGCGTTCGGCGTCGAGCGCGAAGTCGATCATCAGGATCGCGTTCTTCTTCACGATGCCGATCAGCAGGATCACGCCGATGATCGCCACGATCGACAGCTCCGAGCCGGCGAGGATCAGGGCGGCCAGCGCGCCGATCGCCGCCGAGGGCAGCGTCGACAGGATGGTCACCGGATGGATGAAGCTCTCGTAGAGCACGCCCAGCACGATATACATGGTGACGATCGCCGCCAGCACCAGCAGCAGGGTGTTCGAGAGCGAGGCCTCGAACGCGCGCGCCGCACCCTGGAAGGCACTGGTCATGCTGGCGGGCAGGCCCATTTCGGTCTGCGCCGCCCGTATCGCTTCGACGGCTTCACCGAGCGAATGGCCGGGTGCCACGGCGAAGGAGATCGTCGATGAAGGGAACTGCGACAGGCGCGAGATCACCAGCGGCGTCTGCCGCTCGTAAACGCGCGCGATCGCCGACAGTGGCAGTGCACCGCCGCCGGGCTGCACCAGGTGTATCGCGTCGATGCCGCGTGGGCCGCGTGAGAGGGCCGGGTCTACCTCGAGCACGACGCGGTACTGGTTGGACTGGGTGAATATGGTGGAGACCAGCCGCTGGCCGAACGCGTTGTACAGCGCGTTGCCCACCTGCTGCACCGAGATCCCGAGTCGCCCCGCGGTGTCGCGATCGATGTCGACATAGGCCTGCAGGCCGCCGTCCTGCAGGTCGTTGCCGACCGCCGCTAGCTGGGGCAGCGTGCGCAGCCGCTCGGTGAGCCTGGGCACCCATTCAGCGACCTTTGCCGGGTCGCTGTCCTGCAGCGTGAACTGGTAGGGTGCCTTGCTGATCCGGTCCTCGATCGACAGGTCCTGCACCAGCTGCAGCGACAGTTCGAGGCCATCGACTTCGCGCGCGCGCTCGAGCAGCCGGGCCATCACGGCTGGCGCCCGCTCGCCGCGTTCGGCCAGTGGCTTCAGGTTGATCAGCAGGCGGCCGGTGTTCAGGGTGGCGTTGGTGCCGTCGACACCGATGAAGCTGGTCAGGCTGGCTACTGCCGGGTCCTTTTCGATGACCGCGGCCAGCCGCTGCGACCGGTCGGACATCGCCTGGAATGACACCGATGCGGGTGCCTGGGTGATCCCCTGCAGCAGGCCGGTGTCCTGCGCCGGGAAGAAGCCTTTCGGCACCGCGATCCACAGCAGCACGGTGAGCACGAGCGTCATCGCGGCGACCAGCAGGGTCAGGGCCTGGTGTTCCAGCACGCGGGTGAGTGCTCGCCCATAGCCGGCGACGATGGCATCCAGGAACCGTTCGCTCGCGCGAAACAGCCTGCCCGGTGCCTGCCCAGACTTTTCCTTGAGCAGCCGGGCGCACATCATCGGCGTGAGCGTCAGCGAGACCACGGCAGAGATCAGGATCGCGACCGCCAGCGTGATCGCGAATTCGCGGAACAGCCGGCCGACGACGTCGCCCATGAACAGCAGCGGGATCAGCACCGCGATCAGCGAGAAGGTGAGCGAGATGATCGTGAAGCCGATCTCGCCGGCGCCGATCAGTGCCGCTTCCATCGGCGACTTGCCTTCCTCGACATGGCGCGCGATGTTCTCGATCATCACGATTGCATCGTCCACCACGAAGCCGGTGGCGATGGTCAGCGCCATCAGGGTGAGGTTGTTGATCGAGAAGTCGGCGAGGTACATCACGCCGAAGGTGCCGACCAGCGAGAGCGGCACCGCGAGGCTGGGGATCAGCGTGGCCGGCAGGCTGCGCAGGAACAGGAAGATCACCACGATCACCAGCACGACCGCCAGGATCAGTTCGAACTCGGTGTCGGCGATCGCGGCGCGGATGGTCACGGTACGGTCGGTCAGTACCGTCACCTCGACCGCCCCGGGCAACCCGGCGCTGACCTGAGGCAGCATCGCCTTCACCGCGTCCACTACCTGGATCACGTTTGCGCCGGGCTGGCGCTGCACCGACAGGATGATCGCCGGCGCCGAGCCGCTCCACGCCGCAAGCCGGCTGTTCTCGGCACCGTCGATCACGTCCGCGACCTCGCGCAGGCGTATCGGCGCGCCGTTGCGGAAGGCGAGCGTCAGGTTGCGGTACTCGTCGGCGCTGCGCAGCTGGTCGTTGGCATCGATCGTCGAGGCTTCGAGCGGGCCGTCGAAGCTGCCTTTCGGCTGGTTCACGTTCCAGGCGGTGATCGCGGTGCGCACGTCGTCGAGGTTCAGGCCGTAGGCCGCGAGCGCCGCCGGGTTCAGGCGCACGCGCACCGCCGGTCGCTGTCCGCCGGCGATCGACACCAGGCCCACGCCAGGCACCTGCGCGATACGCTGGGCGATGCGCGTCTCGATCAGGTCGCGCACCCGAGGCAGCGGCAGCGTCGGCGAGGTCACCGCGAGGGTCAGGATCGGCGTGTCGGCCGGGTTCACCTTGTTGTAGATGGGCGGAGCGGGGAGGTCCTGCGGCAGCAGGTTCGATGCGGCGTTGATCGCTGCCTGCACCTGCTGTTCGCCGATGGAGAGATCCAGCCCGAGCGAGAAGCGCAGCGTGATCACCGACGCCCCGCCGGAACTGCTGGAGGACATCTCGTCCAGCCCGGGCATCTGCCCGAACTGCCGCTCCAGCGGCGCGGTGATCACCGAGGCGACGATGTCCGGGCTCGCGCCCGGGTACAGGGTGGCGACCTGGATCGTCGGATAGTCGACCTGCGGCAGCGCCGACAGCGGCAGCAGCCGCCAGGCGACCAGCCCGCACAGCAGGATCGCCAGCATCGCGAGCGAGGTCGCGACCGGGCGCTGGATGAACAGCCGCGACGGGTTCACTTCGTGGCGCCAGAGGCGGCTCCGGGGCCGGCCGCAGGCGCGGTTGCGGGGGTGGTGCCGGCGGCTGCTCCGGCCGGCACCTCGGCGGCCGGAGCGCCGCCGGCGGGGGCATCGCCCTTCTTTGCGCCGTCGCGCCGCCGCTGGCCGCCCTTGCCCTGGCCGGAGCGGTCGGCGACCTCGACCCGCATGCCCGGACGCAAACGGTCGGCGCCATCGATCACCACCCGGGTGCCGGCGGCCAGATCTCCCTCGACGGCCACCTGTTCCGGCGTCGACGGGCCCGGCTTCACCGGCACCACCCGAACCCGGTTTTCCTCGTCCAGTGCGTAGACGAAGGTGCCCTCGCGACCGCGCTGGATCGCCGCTGGTGGTACCAGGATGGCATCCTCGATCTTGTCGAGCTTGAGTCGCACGTTCACGAACTGGTTCGGGAACAGGGCCCCGTCCGCATTTGCGAACTGGGCCTTCAGCCGGATGGTGCCGGTCTGGGTGTCGATCTGGTTATCCGCGGTCAGCAGCACGCCGGTCGCCAGCCGGTTCAGGTTGGAACGGTCCCAGGCCTCGACGCGCAGGCGCGCGCCCGTCTTGAGCTGCGCGAGCACCGGCGGCAGGGCATCCTCGGGGATCGGGAACACCACGGTGATCGGCGCGATCTGCGCGAGGGTGACCAGCCCGGTGGTGTCGCCGGCGCGGATCAGGTTGCCGGCGTCGACCAGGCGCAGGCCGGCGCGGCCACCGATCGGTGCCGTGATCCGGGTGTACGACAACTGCAGCTTCGCGTTGTCGACCTGCGCCCGGTTGGCGAGCAGCGTGCCTTCGTATTGCCGGACCAGGGCCTCCTGGGTGTCGACCTGCTGCCGGGCG
>CAMDXD010000030.1 GCA_945877995.1 Bordetella parapertussis | reverse complement strand
CGCCGTGGTCGCGCACCAGATAGTAGGCGACGGCGAGGCCGATGGAGCCGGTGCCGATGATGGCGACGTCGACGGGGGGCATGGAGGATTCCGATTGCGGATCCAGACAAGTGTAGCGGGGCGGTCGGGAGGTGGACAGCGGCACGACAGTTGCGCGACGGACTGCTAGAACTCGAAGGTGCGCACGATGATGCGCGGTGCCGTGGCGTCCGCTGCCTGTTCAGTGATGCTTATGCGCACGATGGCCGCGGGCTCGGGCTTGCGCTCGAGCAGTCGCTGGTTCTCGCGCACCACCGCCTCGCAACCGGGCGTGCTCGTCACGCCCACCCCGACGGTGCAGACGTGCACCACGGTTGCGCGGACTTCGAGGTTCGAACGCGCCTGGCGCGTCTGTGCCATGGCCGACCCGGACGCGAGATCCGTCGCCAGCACGATCGAGCACAGCGATAGAACCCTGGTCCGCATGACTCAAGGTAACGGCAGGATGGCGCAGGACTTGACCCCGGCGGCACCCCGGCGGCATCTCGGGCCCGATCCTCAGAAGTCCAGGGTGACTGTCAACCAGTCGGTGTACCCGCCGGGGCGCGCGTCACGGGGGCCGTACAGGCGCCCGAATACCGGAAACGTGAGGCTGGCCTGTTGCTGCGCACCCACGTAGACCGCCCTGGGCAAAATACCGCTGGAGCGCCATAACTGGGTCCTGCTCGCGTCCTTGAACAGGTTGTACTCAAGAGACGAGCCGCCGGGCCCGGCCATGCGCCGCTGGCTGTCGATGCCGCCCGAGCCCGCCGATACCGCAATGCGTATCGGCACCACCGCATCGACGAGACCAGAGTTCCTGCAGATCACGTCGATGCTGCCCAGGCTGCGATCGGCAGGCATTTCCCCCAGGATATCGATGCTGCCGAAGCTCATCGCCGGCACCTGCAGGTCGCAGGACACCTGCTCCTGCGCCCGCGCGGCGGGCAGGGTCAGAAGCGATGCCGCGGTGAGCAGACCGGTCAGGGCCCGGCGGGTCGACATGATAGCGGTCCGATCTCGTGATAGCCGCCCAGCGGCAGGGACGGCGGCAGCGTGAATTCTACGCTGCAGGTGACGCCATCGCGCTCGACCTGCAGTCGCAGGATGCCGGGGCTGGCGCGCACGAAGATTTCGCCGCGAGGCCCCACGCGCGAGGTCTCCACTGCGCTGGCGCCACGCACCATTGTGCCGGGTGGCGGCACGGTGCCGTCCGGGTCGATCACGCGCACGAGCGCGCCGGACACGCGCTTCACGGCCAGGGTGGCGATGACCGCGCTGCGCGGGGCAACCACGAAGCGGGTGCGCTCATCGAGCACGGTCACGTCCGCTGGCAGTGCATCGACCTCGACCTCGACCCGGTGGGGCACGAGAGCGCTCACCCGCGGAAGCACCAGGCGGCCCGCGCTGTCGGTGCGTCCCGCGGGCTGGCTGTTGAAGCTCACCGGCACGTCGGCCACGTCGGGAACCCGCACCAGGGCGAAGCTGTCGTTGATGGAACGCGCGGCGAACACGGTGCCGCCGATGGTGCCCAGGCTGCCACGAGCACCGAAACGGGACGCGCCAGGCTGGCCCTGCGTGGCCGAGTGCTCCGCTGAGACCAGCACGGCGCGCGACTGGGCGTAGACGGATGCTTCGGCGCGGTTGCCCGCGCTGCCCTCGTTGCCGGACAGCCGGTAGCCGAAGCCTTCCGACAGCGGCAGCGGCCGCTGCAGGCTGATGCTGTTCTGTCGCAGCGAGCCGCCTTCCGAGGAGACGGACGCGAACTGGCTCTTGTCCAGGGGAAGGCTCAGGGTCAGGCGCAGCGAGTCGCTGGTGCGCTCCGCAAAGCTCGTGCGCGCGGCGGTCAACAGCACCGCGGTGCCCCTGGGCAGGTTCCAGATCAGGCTCAGGTTGGCGCTGCGCTGGGCCTGGCCAGTGGCAGCGCGCTGGTCGATCCACCCCGAATTGATACTGACGCCGGCGCGCAACTGCTGGCCTGCTGTCACTGTCACCTGCCGCTGCGTCGCCAGCGCAGGGTCGAGCACGCCAGCGAGCCGGAAGCCCTGGTCGGACTGATCCCAGCGCAGCGTCGCGGAGCGCTGCGGCGAGACATACCGGTAGCCTGCACCGCCCAGCCAGTGGACCCGGCCTGCGTTCTCGTTGACGGCGCCGGAGATCTCGGCCTCGCCTGCGGGCAGGGCGAAGGTAGCCGCAGCACCCGCCACGCGGGTCACCCCCGCTTCCAGCTCGGCGCGGGCCTCCAGGGTGAGGGCGTCCGACACGCCCTGCCGCCAGAGCGCGCTCAGGTAGCTGTTGCCGTATTCGGGGTCTCCGGTCACGAACGCCTTGCGCAGCGTGCCGGCTGACATCGCGTACTGTGACAGGCCCTGGCGCAGCAGCCGGCCCGTGCTGTAGAAGGCGGCATCCACCCGTTGTTCCCGGCCCAGCGCATCGCGAATCACCAGCTGCGCCTGACCGGCGCCGGTGACCACGGGCAGCTCGTTGAGCGTGAACGGTCCTGCCGGTACGCCCACCGAGCGACGCAGCTGGTCATTGATGAAGACGTCCACGGTCGATGGCGTCACCGCCTCGCCGCTGAACCGTGGCATGGGCTGGGTCACGAAGCCAGGGCGCAATCCGTAGTTGGAATACAGCGAGACCCCGCCGAAGCGCAGCGGCAGGCCGAAGGCGCCCGGCTGAGCGTTCACGTCGCCCGCCTCCAGCGTGGTGGCGCTGTTGATCCAGTCGTAACGATACGTGGTGGCCAGCCGCTCCGTGCCCTTGCGCTGAGTGCTATCGCCGCCCAGATTGCGGTTCACGAAGGAATGGGTCAGCGACCCGTAGCGCCACGTTGCCACGATATCGAACAGCCCCGCGCCCGATACCGTCCCGCTGCCCGAGTTGACCGAGAAATCGTAGTTCACGAAGGCGGCGGGGCTGCTGGGCGTGATGTCGATGGGCTCCAGTTGCAGCGATTGCGCGCTGCCGGGGAACACGCCAGCTGGCGCCATGATGTCGGCCCTGCCTTCGCGCACATCGAAGCGCTGTAGCGTCAGGCCGAGGGCCGTCAGCCGATGGAAGGACTCGCCACCGTCCACGAAGGCGGCCGGGGCGGTTGGCGGTCGCAGGCCGAGGCTGCGCAGGGCCGAGCCCGAGAGGTACAGCTCGCCCTCGCGTTCCGAGGCCAGCACGACGACGGGCGCCTGACCATTGAGACGCACTTCGATCGCGGCCGGGCTGGCCTGCGCACCCGCGGCTGAGAAGGCTGCCGCCCACAGCGCGAGCGTGATGCGCCACCGTCGGCGCATCAGCGCGGAGGTTGCAGTTCCACCGTCTCGGTGCTGCCGCCCGGCAGGGTTACGACGATGGACCGACCCAGATCCGGGGCGCGCCAGCGACGCGTCTGGCCAGGCAGTACATAGCCGCTGCCGCCCTCCAGGTCGCGCGTGCCCTCCAGGCGTATGCCTGCCAGCAGTGCCGTGGCGTCTCCCCGGTTCTCGACCTCCAGGGACGGGCCGTCCGGCGAATCGACCCTGCGCCACTGCAGTGAAGGGACGGCACGGGGCGGGGTCACGAACACCGGCAGGGTGACACGCAGCACGGTGGCGAGCCCTGTGGCAGGCAGCCGGACTGGAGATTCCTGCAGTGCGATCCGGTAGGTGAGCTGGCGCTGCGGGTCGGCCGGACGCACGAACAGGATGCGCAACACCTGGCGCTCCCCCGGCCGCAGGTCGAACAACGGTGGGCTGGCCACGAAGTCTGCGGTGGGTTCGAGCTGATCGCCCGATGCGCCCGCTCTCCAGGAAAACCGCTCTACCGTGAGCTGGATCTCGGTGCTGCCGTTGTTGATGACCTCGATCGACCCGCCCGTCTGACCCGCGCGCAGATCCACCCGCACGGGGGAGACGGAAAAGGAGCCTGCCGCCAACGCCACGCTGCCGATGCCGATGCCGATACCGATACCGAGCAGCGCCGCGAACAGCACCAGCGCCAGGCGCACTGACGAATATCGTGCTGACATGGATCGTACTGGCGCGGAGCGCATGTGCGGCCTTACAAGAAAACGGGCGAGTTCATCACTCGCCCGTGGACACTGCGCTGCCTTGCCTGACTTGCCGGAACAGCGACCCCTCAGAAATCGACAACGATGGTGACGATCTGCGAATAGCTGCCCGGGGCGACGGTCTGGCCCGAGGGGATGTTGCCGAAGAGATCGATGTTCTGCGTGAAACCGGTGCCTGTGCGCAGCGCCCCGGTTACATCATACGGAAGCGCCGTGGTGCGGCTGACATTGGTGAACAGGCCGTAGTCGAGCAGGGCACCGCCCGGACCGACCATTCGCCGCGGGGTCGTCGGGGAGAACACACGGTAGGACTGGCCGTTGCTGCAGGTCACGGAAAGCGTGGTCGCTGCAGTGACCTCCGCCGAGCCGTTGTACACGGGAAAGGTCAGCGGGGTGGTGCCGATCACGCAGGCACCCACCACGGTTGCGCTGACCGACATCGTGGCCGATACCTGTGTAGCCTGGACGGCAGGGGCCACCAGCCCCAGCGCTGCGGCACAGGCCAGAAGGCGGAAATGGTATTTCGCCATGGAATGGTGCTCCTGATTGTTGCGAAACCGGGAAGACCGGATCGAGGTCGCGAGTGGGGAGGCTTTCTGAAATGGGAACGCCTTGCCACAAGCACCCCGATTTTCGAAGCGAAAATTAGGGTACGCGCGCTCCTCAAGAAATGCAATGCAGCGCCGATAATAAGGTGTTTTTTCCTGCTCCTGCTGCGCGCGGCACGGTACAGGCCGTACTCCTCAGCCCGACCGCGTCCACAGTCCCGTGAAGTCGAACGACAGCTCGCGGTGGTGCCGGATCGACAGCAGATAAACGGTAGTTGCGCGGTCGATCGCGCAATACAGCACGAGGTAGTCCTCGTGGACGTACTCGCGCAACGCATTCGCTGCACCCGCGGGAAGGGCTGCTAGCTGCGCGAGCGCCTCTGCCGACTGCGGCGGATCGTCGAGGTAGCATCGACCGATCAGGGGAAAGCGTCCCAAGGTGGGAACGACGGTTTCGCGCAGCTCTGCCACAAGCCGATCGAACGCGGGCGCGGCGTCGGCTTCCGCGAGAAAGGCCTCGACGCCGTCCAGGCGCTGAAGGAAGGTGGCGGTCAGCTCGACCCGGTACGCAGCCTCAGCCACGCTTCCGGGACGCTTTGCCGCTGACCTTCGCCCGGGCGCGTCTTGCCTGGACCGCTGCCAGCGCGCGGTCGGCCTCCTCGGTGCGGCCGGCCTCGATATCCGCCAGGCCACGCCGCGCGTCCGCGATGAGGAGCAGGTGGATGCGCTCGCGCTCCAGCCGATGGTAGTAGTCCAGCCGGTCTGCGTCGATCAGGGCGACATAGCTCTCGCCATTCTTCGTGATGATCTTCTCGGATCCGGCCTTCGCCTGCTCGGCCAGTTCCGAAAGGTTCGCACGCGCCTGGGTGAAGGGGACGACGTCCCTGACGGAGAAACGCATGGAGGCAGCTTCCGTGATTGATTGCAGAATACTGTGCAGTTTAACCTGCCTCAGGGCCTCTGCACCGTCACGTTGGCGCGCCGCATCGCCCCATTCTGCCGACCTCCGCTGGCGCCCTGGATCAGCGCCCGCCCTGGCGGGTCGCGAGCGCGTCGATCCGCGCGACGAGTTTGAAATCGAGCTCGCTGATGCCGCCGACGTCGAGCGTCGCGAGCTGAATGCGGACCGTATCGTGATCGTTGAACCACGCAGGATGATGGTTCATGGCTTCCGCCGCCAGCGCCACCGACGCCATGAATCCGAAGGCCGACTGGAAGTCGGCGAACCGGAGCGTGCGCTCGAGCTTGCCGGCCAACAAGGCCCAGCCCGAGTGCGCCGAGAGGCGGCGCTCGACCTCCGCGTCGGGCAAGCGGGTCGGCGCAGTCGGCGCAGAGGGCGTTTCGCCGGCCGGAGGCTCGTCCGGCTTCATCGGGGCGCCGATCGGTGCGCCCTTCGGCCGCGTGGTGAAGTCCCGGTATGCCTGGTCCAGCCACTTCGCGAGCTCGACGTCGTGCGACGACGGATGGAACTCGATGTCCCAGGTCGACAGCCAGACGCGCACCGTGTTCCAGAAGTTCTCCCAGCGCGGGTGGTGCTGGCGCCGGTTGATCTCCGCGCTGGTCTGGGCCATGAACGCGGTGGCCTCTTCGAACCGGTTGAACGCGTACTCGCGGTAGAGCTCGCTGTGCGGCACCGGCCCTGCCGCGTGCGGGACCCAGCGCTCCTCCCCGGTGAGGGTCCAGTGCGGCAGTTGCGCGAGCGCGCCTTCGATCTCCTGCGATGACAGCGGTGCCACCCGCTTCAGGCGTGCGGGCAGGCGGAAGTCGGGCCGCGTCGCACGCAGGCCAAGTTCCTCCAGCCTACGGACGAGCCGGGCCATGTCCGAGTTCCAGGAGCCTTCGTTCAGCTCGACGCGCTGCCGGCCGGGCAGGCCGGCGAGATCGTCGGGCAGCTTCTTCGGGTCGTTGATGGTCTCCGCACCGCCGACATAGATCGGAATCACTTCCTTGCCCGCCGCAAGCGCGGTGCTCAGTTCGCGCCGCACCCAGTCATCGGGGTCGTCTATCCGGCGGCGATGGTCGGCGTCCTGCAGCTTCAGCCAGCTGGGACCGATCAACGCGAGGACCACCGTGCTGCGTGCGAGCTCGTCGTCCAGCCGTTCCGCCCATCGCTGGCCGGCACGGATCTCGGCGCGGTCCATGAAGACCCGGTCGTAACCGAAGCCGACCGCGAGGTGCTTGTGGAGGTCGCGTGCGAAGACGCGCGTATCGGCGCGCCGATAGCTGATGAACAGGGCGCTCGGCTTGCCTGCCGGTGGCGGTGCGATGTCCGTCACGACCCGGTGCCCTCTACGCAAACCTCGCCAGCAACGTGATCAATCTCGCCGCCGCGATGACCGTATCCTGCGCCGTTGCCGCCTGACCGATCGCATCCTTGATCCGGTTCGCTTCTTTCAGGTCAGCGGCGACGGCGATCGTCCCTGGTGCAAGCAGCAGCAACCGTGCCTTCAGCACCCTGTGGGCCACCTGCTCGATCTGCGGCTTCAACAGCAGTTGATCGAGGGCCGTGGATACGAAGTACTGGTCGTAGAGCAGGTCCAGTGCGGTCTCGGCCGCCTCGATCAGGGCCTTGTCGGCGTCGGAGCGCCTTGCTTTCGGCGGGGGCATCGTCGTCTCCTGCGGTCACTGGCCCGTGCAGGCGGGAATCGGTTCGTTCAGGGGTATGGCGAGGATCGGCTTCAGGGCCGGATCCTGCTCGAGCTTCACGCGGAAGGTGGCGAGGCGCTCCATGGCCTTCGTCGAATCCATGCCGAGCGTTGCCGTGCGGATCTCGAGGATCTGGTTCAGGCCCGACAGCAGGTCTTCCACCGATAGCTGGCCGTAGGACTGTGCCAGCGTGACCGTGCGCATGCCGACATCGATCGCCCCGACGAACATCGCGGTGGCCGCCGCGTTGTCGCTGCGCTCGGCCTTTCGGGTCTCGATCAGTTCGCCGACGGCCCGTTGGATGTCGGACTCGTTCTTCGCGGCAATCGCGCGGTTGAGATCGCCGACGGTCCTGCTCAGGCGATGTTGGTAGCGCACCGGCTTGTCCTGCGACGCCTGGGCGAAGTCCATCATGCGCCGGGTCAGCCGTACACCCAGGCCGGCAGCGCAGGACACCGCATCACCGGCGAGGAAGCTGCCCTCCGGCAGGCGCGCGAGCGAGGCGGCGAACGCGACATAGGCCGTCCGCAACTCGGACAGCTCGCCGCGGACGAAGTCGAGCTGCCGCTCGCGCGCGTCGATGCTGCCCAGCGCGGCGAGGGCATCGGCGGAGGTCAACCGCCCCTGGGCCCCCTTGGCCCTCAGCTGCGCTAGCACTTCCTGGAACTGCTGCGCCTCCGGCTGTGCCTCCCCCAGCGCGCCGGTCACCATCAGGTTCTGGTAGTTGTCGATCGCGGAGACCGAGCGGTCTCGAAACGTCTCGGCTGCCGCCTTCAAGGCCAGGGCCTTGTCCTTGGTGCAGCCGCCGAGCAACAGCAGTGCGGCCGACAGGCCGATCAACAGGGACTTCCGCAACGGCCTCCGGGCATCCATGACTTCACTCCGTTGTCGAAGGTCCAGCGCCGATCGTCGATCCGGAGCGTCTCGTTGTCAACACGCTTGATGCCCGGGTCCTGCCTACTCCTGCGGAATTGCGGCTGCCTTGATCACACCAGCCCATTTCGCGATCTCGTCCTTGACGTATTGCCCGAGCTGATCCGGCGTGAGGGTGGCGGGCTCGTAGCCCAGCGACAGGAGCTGCCTGCGTACATCCTCCCGCGTGGTCGCCCGGACGATCTCGCGATGCAGGAGGGTGACCACCTCCTTCGGCGTCCCTGCAGGCGCGAACAGGCCGAACCAGGTTGCCGCAGCGAACCCTTTCAGGAACTCGCCGATCGTCGGTGCATCCGGCAACGCGGGCGATCGTGCTTCACCGGCGACTGCCAGCGCGCGCAGCTTCCCCGCCTGGATATGCGGAAGGGCAGCACCCATGCCGGCGAACATGATCTGGATGTGTCCGGCCAGGAGATCCGTCGTCGCTGGCGCGGCGCCCTTGTATGGAACGTGGATCATGTCGACCCTGGCCATGGATTTGAACAGTTCGCCGGCCAGGTGGGGCGCGCCGCCGATGCCCGAGGATCCATAACTCATCTGGCCCGGCCGGGACCTGGCGAGGGCGATCAGTTCCTTCACCGATCTTGCGGGCAGCGACGGATGCACCACCAGCACGTTGGGTCCGTTCGCCAGCATCGTGATCGGCGCGAAGTCCCTGACCGGATCGTAGGGCATCTTCCGGTAGATGCTCGGGTTGATGGCCATGGTGCCGGTGATGCCGATGAACAGCGTGTACCCGTCGGGCGCTGCCCTCGCCGCGAGCTCGGCGCCGATCAGCGTTCCACCACCCGGTCTGTTGTCGATGACGAATTGCTGGCCCATCGATTCGCCCAGCCTCGGCAGGATGCCGCGGGCAACGATGTCGGCGCCGCCCCCCGGGGCAAACGGCACGATCGTGCGAACCGGGCGCAGTGGATAGTTCTGCGCGAGGGCCAGCGACGGCAGCAGTGCCGCCGCCACGCACAGCAGCGGGCGGATCGGTCGCTTCATGGATGGCTTCCTGGAGGTCTCTATGCGCGCCCGGCTTTCGGCCGCGCGATCAGCGCCTGTGCCAGCTCCTTGACGCTCGCCAGCGAATCGATTCCGCGGATCATCTGGGCCGTCTCTTCGATCTGCGAGGGGGCGAACGCGCGCTCGGTGCATTCCTGGTACTTCACCATCAACTCGTCCCAGCTCACGGGGTCTTCGGGATAGCCCTTCGAATGGGAGCAGACCCTGCGGATCGCTTCGCCGTTCTTCAGATTGATGGTCACGCGGGACTCTGCCCAGTTGACTCCGTTCTCTCCCCATTGGCCCTTGTGGTGCGACAGGTCCTGCGGCTGTTCGATGGTGATGCGGTCCATGAACGCCAGTACCTTCCTGTCCCGGATGCGCTTTTCGGAGTACTGCGCCAGCCCCACCTTTCGGTCCAGGAAGGCCACCGACATGGAGTAGGGCAGGCAGAACTTGGCCCGATGTTCGTTCGTCGGTTCCGGATAGGGTGCGATCGCCGCGCATTGCGGCGTGCATTCGACGATGATCTCCTTCACGTCCTTCGCGCTCAGGCCGCGTTCGGTGGCGATCGCGATGATGCCGTCGATCGCGGCGCCCGGTGCGGTGGATCCGGGATGCATGCGGATCATCGTGGAGTTCCGACCCACCTCGAGATCCCGCCCGAGCCCATCGGTCATCAGGTGCAGACGGTAATCGCCGATGCCATTGAAGGTGTCGGCCATGCCGTAGCGCTGGTGGCCTTCGCCGACATCATCCACGCCCTCGATGATGTCGGGGTCGACGATGAAGCCCTCGCGCGCGAGCAACGCCGCCAGCACGCCGGACTTGACGCCATGCCCGACATGGAAGGCCTTGCCCATGGAGCCCACGTTCTTGCGCACGCCGCCGCCGGACGATGCCATCACGCCCATCGCCATGCGTGTCTTCATCTGGTCGAGGCCCATCAACCGCGCCGCCGCCACCGCGACGCCCTGCCCACCGACGATGCCGATGGGATGCCAACCGTTGTTGATCAGCCTGGGGCGCAGGCCCTTGGCGATTCGTGCGGTGACCTCGAAACCCACTGCGAATGCCTCGAGCATGGCAAGGCCGCTCTTGCCTTCCGCTTCCGCGACGGCAAGGCATCCAGGCACGAGGCAGACGCTGGCGTGGCCGACGCTGCGGGTGTAGTCGTCGTATTCCAGCGCGTGTGCGCTGACGCCGTTGGCGAATGCCGCGAGTTCCACCGAAGTCTGCGAAGGCGTGCCGCAAAGCGTTGCCTGCTTCTTTCCACCGAGATTGCGCGCGATGTTGATGGCGATCTTTCCCGACGGATGGCGGGCGCCTGCGACCATCGTGCCGATGGTGTCCAGGAACTTCATCCGCGCCGAATCCTTCATGGCTGCGTCCAGGAAGCCGGCCGGTGTTTCGACGGCGAAGCGTGCAAGCGTTTCGGTGGTGCCCATCAGTTCCTGCTCCTGTATGACAGCGCTGCGCGGCGCGCAGGGCTGCGCTGTTGCCTGTTGCGGTGTCAGACGACGCCAGCTCCCCTCAGCCGCTCGAACTCCCCTTCCCCCATCCCCAACCGCTCGATATAGATCTCCCGGTTGTGCACGCCCATCGGCAGCCCGGCGAACTCGATCCGCCCCGGCGTCTCCGACAACCTCGGCTGCACCGTCGGCATCCTGAGCTTCCCCAGCTCCGGATCATCGATCTCGGTCAGTGCACCCCGCGCGATCATGTGCGGGTCTTCCGCCAGGTCCTTGAAGTCCGCGATCGGCGCCGCAGCCACTTCCGCTGACAGTAGTATCTGCATGCACTCGGCCTGCGTGTGCGCTCCGACCCACGCGGACACCACCGCATCGACCGCATCGACGTTCGTGAGCCGTGCCTGGTTTGTCGCGAACCGCTCGTCCTTCAGCAACTCTGCCTGTCCCATCACCGTGAACAGACGTTCGGTGATCGCCTGCGTCGAGCCGGCGATCGCCACCCACCGATCGTCCTTCGTCCGATACGTGTTGCGCGGCGCAGACCCTGTCGTCCGGTTGCCGTTGCGCTTGCCCGGCAGCCCGAGCTGGTCCCAGGACACCGCATGCCCGGTCAGCACCGCATACAGCGTCTCGACCAGGCTGGTGTCGATCGACTGGCCGCGCCCTGTGCCCTTCGCATCGCGCTGGTACAACGCCAGCATCACGCCGATCGTCGAGTACAGCGCAGCGACGGTATCTGCAAGCGGGAAGGGCGGCAGGGTCGGCGGGCCGTCGGGCTGTCCGGTGATCTGCGCGAAGCCGCTCATCGCTTCAGCCAGCGTGCCGAAGCCGGGGCGGTCGCTGTACGGGCCGGTCTGGCCGAAGCCGGACACGCGCACCATCACCAGCCCGGGGCTCAGCGCGCGCAGGCGGTCCTCGCCGAGGTTCCACTGTTCGAAGGTGCCGGCGCGGAAGCTCTCGATCACCACGTCGGCCTTCAACTTCTCGACGAGCCGGCAGAACAGCTCCTGGCCTTCGGGCTTGCTCAGCGACAGGGTGATCGTCTTCTTGTTGCGCGACAGCTGCTTCCAGACCAGCGGCACGCCACCCTTGTTGCGTCCGAAGTAGCGGCCCTGGTCGCCGCCGCGCGGATTCTCGACCTTGATCACCTCGGCACCGAAGTCGCCGAGGATCATCGCGATCGTCGGGCCGGCCACCACCTGTCCGCAATCGAAGACCGTGATGCCGGAGAGCGGCAGCCCCGCCGATGCGTCTTTCCCCATTACGTTCTCAGCCAACGTCCTGTCCCCCGCGCTTCGCGCTGTCGCCCCAGGCCAGCACCCGCCGTGCCGTCTCGGCCATTGCATAGTCGATCATCGTGCCGCCGTCGATCGTGGTGGCGGCCGAGCCGCGCGCGACGGCTTCGTCGAATGCCACGATCACCCGACGGTAGTAGTCGAGTTCCTTCTCGGTCGGGGTGAACACCTCGTTCACCAGCGCGACCTGGTTCGGATGGATGCACGACTTGCCGCGGTAGCCGAGCCGTCGCACCGCCTCGCAGCAGGTGCGCAGCCCCTCGGGATCCCGGATCTTCGCGTAGGTGCCGTCGAGCACATGCCTGACGCCCGCGGCCTTGGCGGCGAGCAGCACATGCGAGCGCACGTACAGCACCTCGTGGCCTTCCGGCGACCAGGTGTAGCCGAGGTCTGCCTGCAGGTCGCCGTCCTGCGCGGTGCCGCAGCTCACGGCATTGACGCGCGGCGAGGCCGAGCAGATGTCGAACGCGAACCAGCAGCCGCGCGCGGTCTCCAGGCTCGGCGTGATGCGCACCGTTCCTTCCGGGATACCGTGCTTCTTCTCGAGTGCGGTG
The DNA here is from genome assembly GCA_945877995.1 of Bordetella parapertussis. Classification (GTDB taxonomy): domain Bacteria; phylum Pseudomonadota; class Gammaproteobacteria; order Burkholderiales; family CAIKXV01; genus CAIKXV01. The sequence continues at coordinate 5,233 of CAMDXD010000030.1, read as the reverse complement.
ATCATGCGGTCGACTTCTCGTACGGTCTCGGCGCTGTCGGTCATCGCCAACCGCACCACCGAGAGCCCTGGCCGGACGATCGCGTCGAGGTCTGCCTCCAGCAGGCCGGTGCCGATCGCGTTCACCCGCACATAGAGCACGTTCGATGCGCCATGGCTCGCGATGAAGTCCTGCGCGATGCCGCGTGCACGCGCCTTCTCGGCCACCGGCACCGAATCCTCGAGGTCGATGATCAGGGCGTCGGCACCGCTCTTCGGTGCCTTGGCCAGCATGTCCGGACGGTTGCCCGGCACGAACAGCAGGCTGCGCGGGCCGCTCATTGCAAGTTCCTCTCTGCGACCGGGCCTTGCGTCATTCCGCGGTGAGCCCGGTGGCCTGCACGACCTTGCGCCATTTCTGCACCTCCGACTTCACGAATTCAAGGAAGGGACCGGGCGGATCGCCGATCACCGAATAGCCGACATCGGTCAGCCGGCGCGCGATGTCGTCGCGCTTGAGCGCGGACGTGGTCGCAGCGTGCAGTGCGTTGATGACCTCCACCGACGTGCCCGAGGGCACCATCGACCCGTGCCAGAAGCCGGATTCCGCGCCGGGGAAACCCGCCTCGGCGATCGTCGGCACCTCGGGCAGCAGCGAGATCCGCCGCTCGCTCATGGCCGCGATCGGGCGCAGGCGCCCGGACTTCACATGCGGCAGCGCCGAGGCCAGCGGGGCGAAGTACACCGAGGTCTCGCCGCTCACCATCGCGTTGATTGCCTCGCCGCCGCCGCGATAGGGTACGTGCAGCATGTTGGCGCCGGTGATGAAGCGGAACAGTTCGCCACCGATGAACGTGGGCGAGCCGGCGCCGGCCGATGCGTAGTTGATGGCACCGGGCCGCGCCTTCGCCAGCGCGACCAGCTGCTTCGCGTTCTTCACCGGCAGGGACGGATGCACCACCAGCAGCGCGGGTGAGGCGCCGAGGTTGGTCACCGCGGCGAAGTCGCGCAGCAGGTCGTAGCCGAGCTTCTTGTAGAGGCTCATGTTCACGCCATGGCTGAAGTTGGCCTGCAGCACGGTGTAGCCGTCCTTCGGCGCCTTGGCTACGAACTCGGCGGCGATGTTGCCGGCGGCCCCGGCGCGGTTCTCGACCACCACGGTCTGGCCGGTGACCTGCGCCAGGCCGTTGGTGACGATGCGTCCGACCGTGTCGGCGCCGGAGCCGGCGGAGGTCGGGACGATCCAGCGAATGGGCTTGACCGGGTACGGGTCGGCGGCACAGGCGAGGCCGGCCATCAGGGACATCGAGAACATGGCTGCCACGCAGCCGTGCCCCACGTAACGGTGGACCCGCATCGAATCGTTCCTCCTACAGGTTTGCCCGTGCAGTGCCGGGTGCATCGGTCCGTCGAGGGACCGGTTGTGTCGCGACGGAGCGAGGGTATTGCGTGTGGGGTCCGTATGGAAGCCCCGCAGACTGAAGCCCCGGAGACCGAACCCCCGGCGATGCTGCAGGCCTTCGTCAAACCGGTGGAATTCCTATACGCTTCGTCATGGTGACAGTGCACACTGACAGTGGAGACGTTGCCATTGCGCTCTCCACACCCTAGAGGAGACTGCCTTGAGCCGAACACCCGCGAAAGAAGCCGCGCGCCCGATCCTGGCGCGGCGGCACTTCCTGGCACACAGCGCCGCCGCAGCCGCGGCCGCCAGCCTTGCCGCCCGATCCGTCGATGCCGCGGCCGCGGCCGAGCCGACCCCGCCGGCCGCCGCACCGGCTCGGCCACCGCTGCCGGCCTATGTCGGCTGGAAAGACCCCAACAGTCTCATCGTGCACAGCAGCAACACCATCGAGACGCGGCGCGCCGCCTACGGCAACGGCGTCATTACGCCCTCGGAGCAGCTGTTCGTCCGGAACAACCTGCCGCCGCCGGATGCATCCATCCTGGCCGATCGCGACGCCTGGGAGGTGAGCATTGCCGGGGTGAAGAACCCGCGCACGATGACGTTGCGGGAATTGAAGACACTCGGCATCGAGACCACGGCGATGGTGCTGCAGTGCTCCGGCAACGGGCGCGGTTTCTTCCCGAGCAAGCCCAGCGGTACGCCCTGGCAGGTCGGTGCGTCCGGCTGCGTGATGTGGACTGGCGTCCCGGTGCGCTGGGTAGCCGAAGCGCTGGGCGGGGTCGTGGGCGGCATGAACTTCATGACCGGCACCGGCGGCGAGAGGCTGCCTCCGGGTCTGGACCCCAGGTCCATCATCGTCGAGCGCTCGGTACCTGCGTCTGCCATGGCCGATGCCCTGCTGGCCTGGGAAATGAACGGTGTGCCGGTGTCGCTGGCCCATGGCGGCCCGCTGCGGCTGATCGTCCCCGGCTATACCGGCGTCAACAACATCAAGTACATCAGACAGCTGGCCTTCACGGCGCGTGAATCCGAGGCCGCGATCATGTCGCACGGCTACCGCCTGTCGCCCCCGGGCGGCAAGGGGTCACCCGACCAGCCATCGGTCCAGGACATGAGCGTGAAGTCCTGGATCAATTCGCCAACGGCCGACGCAGGGCCGGTGCGGGCCGGCAACGTGCAGATCCAGGGGGTGGCGTTCGGTGGATTGAACAGCGTGGCCAGGGTCGACGTGTCGCTCGATGGTGGCAAGACATGGAACGCCGCACGCTTCGTGGGTCCGGATCTCGGCCGTTTCGCGTGGCGCCAGTTTGCGTTCTCCGCACGGCTGCCGGCCGGCAACTTCGTGCTGGCCAGCCGGGCCACTGATGCGTCCGGCACTGTCCAGCCGGAGCAGCGCTTCGAGAATGGCGGCGGATTCAACAACACGAGCTGGCTCGATCACGCGGTCAGGGTGGTCGTGGCATGAGCGCAAGACGATATGGAGGGGCGGTGGCCATGGCGGTCGCCGCACTCGCGCTCCTCGCCGGTCAGCCCGCCACGCTCGCGGCCGAGCAGTCGCAACTCGAGCAGGGCAGGCAGCTCTTCATGCAAAAAGCCATGCCGGCCTGTGCGCTCTGTCATGCCCTCAAGGCTGCCGGCAGTGAAGGCGCGGTCGGGCCGTCCCTGGACGAACTGAAACCCGATGCCGCCCGCGTGGCGAAGGCCCTGCGCGACGGTATCGGCCAGATGCCGTCATACAAGTCGACGCTGTCCGAGGCGCAGATTCTCTCGGTGGCGGCTTACGTCTCGCAGGCGGCCGCCGGGGGCAAGTAGCGAACGGTTCGGCCGGCAAGGAAAAGACGTGACCAGCAGCCATCAACAGCCGCCCCGATGAGCGGCGATCTGAATCAGTCGTTCCGCGGTGGCGGACGCTCGGTCGAGTTCCTCGACGAGGTGAACGCGGCTTCGCTGGTGGCCCTGGTCGAATCGGAGGTGCTGCCCGCCGCCGCCGGTGGACGTATCGCGCGAGCGATCGCGGAACTGCGCGCGCGCGATGCCGCGGCATCGCCGCGTACGACCGCCGACTACCTCGACTACGAACCCCGCCTGCTCGAGATCGGTGGCGCCGAGGCCTCGCGCCTGCATACCGGGCGCAGCCGGCAGGACCTCGCTTCGACGCTGGCGCGGATGAACCTGCGCGACGGCCTGCTGCGCGAGATCGACGCCTTGTGCGCGGCGCGCGAAGCGGTGCTCAGCGCCGCGAAAGGCCACGCGCACACGATCATCCCGACCTTCACGCACGGCGTGCAGGCGCAACCCACCACGTATGCCCATTACCTGCTCGCGGTGAGCGCGATGCTTGCCCGCAACACCGAGCGGCTGTGCGAGGCATGGGCCCGGGTCAATGCCAGCCCGCTGGGCACGGCCGCGCTGGCGACCTCCAGCTTCCCGATCGATCGCGATCGGCTCGCGGAACTCCTTGGCTTCGACGCCCTGGTCGTCAACGCCTATGACGCCAACCAGCTCGCGAGCGTCGACTGTGCGATGGAGGTGGCCTGCGCGCTGCAGATCCTCGCCGTGCAGGCCGGCCAGTTCGCGCAGGACGTCCATGCGCCCTATGCGAGCCCGCGCCCCTGGCTGCTGCTGCGCACCGGCGCGCTCACCGGCGTGAGCAGCATCATGCCGCAGAAGCGCAACCCGGCCGCGATCGAGCAGTTGCGCGCGCAGGCCAGCCTGCTGCTGGTCGAGTTGCATTCAGTGGCGATGCTCTCGCACAATGTGCGCACCGGAATGTTCGACTACCGTATGTACGATCCGGTGCCGAGCGCGCGGCCGGTCGCGGTGATCGACCTGATCGCGAAGGTGGTCGAGGGTCTCGTGGTAGATCCCGAGCGCGCGCTGGCCGAGGTACGCGACGACTACTCGACGACCACCGAGATCGCCGACACGCTGGCCCGGCTCGACGTGCCGTTCCGCACCGGCCATCACTACGCCTCGCTGCTCACCGACCACGGCCGCAGCCGGGGCCTGCGGCTGCACGAGATCGACTTCGCGGATGCGCAGCGCATCTACCTCGAGTACGCCGGCACGCCGCTGCCGCTCGACGAGGCGAAGTTCCGCGAGGCGATCAGCCCCGAGTACATGGTGTTCGGGCGGCGCGGCCGCGGTGGCCCGCAGCTGGCCGAGGTGCAGCGCATGCAGGACGAGCAGACGGCCGCGGTCGCGGCCACGCGGCGCTGGCTCGACGCGGTACGGTCCCGGCTTGCACGGGCGAGCCGGGTGCGGGAGTCTGCATTTGCCAGCATCGCTGCTGGCTGAATATCAGGAGATCAGTACCGATGAAGAGGTCAGTCCCGATGCGTGACCGATCGCCGACCGTGCGGCTTCGCACGGCACGTGTGCTCGCGGCGGTTTTCCTTGCAACCGCGGCCGGTGGCGCGTTCTCGCAATCATGGCCGGCCAAGCCGATGCGGTTGATCCTGCCCTATGGTCCGGGCGGCGGCAGCGATGTCGTTGCGCGTCCGCTCGGGCATTTCCTGTCGCAGCGCCTCGGCCAGCAGGTTCTGGTCGACAACCGCGGCGGGGCCAACGGCAACATCGCGATGGAGATGGTCGCGCGTGCCCCGGCCGACGGCTACACGCTGGGGCTGGCACTGACCGCCCAGCTCGCGATCAACCCGTTCCTCTACACGAAGATTCCGTACGACCCGATGAAGGACTTCGCGTTGATCAACCTGCTCGGCTCGGCGCCGTACTTCCTCACGGTGAGCAAGGGCACGCCGGCCAACAGCCTGGACGACTTCCTCAGGCTCGCGCGCGCGAAGCCCGGTGCGATGACCTACGGATCCACCGGCAACGGCAGCGGGCT
>CAMDXD010000029.1 GCA_945877995.1 Bordetella parapertussis | reverse complement strand
CAAGGACTATCCGCAGCACTGGCGCGACATCCTGGCCGCCAGCAATGGGCATCCGCCGTTCATCCTGCGTGTCAACCGGCGGCGTACCGACACGCAAGCATTCATCGCCGCGTGCGCGGCGCGCGACATCGAGGCGGTGCGCATCGATTCGATCGAGGCCTTTCCGCTGGCGCCGTCGTCACCGGACGGCGCTGCGGCCCTGATGCAGCCGATGCGGGTTCCGCTCGACGCCTGCGTGCGCCTGCCGCGGGCGCTACCGGTGGAATCGCTTCCGGGTTTCGACCAGGGCTGGTTCAGCGTTCAGGACGCCGGCGCCCAGCTGGCTGCCCTCCTGCTGGCGCCCCGGGACGGTGACCGGGTGCTCGACGCCTGCGCGGCGCCGGGCGGCAAGTCGACCCACCTGCTCGAACGCGCCGACGTCGAACTGGTCGCGCTCGACAGCGACGCCGGGCGCCTGCATCGCGTGTCCGACAACCTCGGCCGGCGGGGCCCGCCGGCCGCGCTGGTTGCCGCCGACGCTGCCCACCTCGCGTCGTGGTGGGACGGCAGGCCGTTCCAGCGCATCCTGCTCGATGCGCCCTGCTCGGGATCCGGCGTCGTGCGTCGCCATCCCGACATCAAGTGGCTGCGGCGCGCGTCCGACCTGCCGCGCCTGGCCGCGCAGCAGCGGCGGCTGCTCGACGCCCTGTGGACGGTGCTCGCGCCCGGAGGCTCGCTGCTGTATTGCACGTGTTCGGTGTTTCCGGCCGAAAACGAAGCCGTGCTGGAATCGTTCCTCGCCGACCACCCGGGCGCGCGTCGGGTATCCTGCATCGAACAGGCCCCCGTCCCCGGCATCCGGGGTGCGAACGATGCGTCGGATGTCGCTGCGGCGCGCGGCGGCGCCGATCCATCGTCGACCGGAGACCTGAGGCTGCTGCCTGATCCTGACCACGATGGATTCCACTACGCCTTACTCAGCAAGCCCTGACCCGCGCCGCGGCGGCTTCCCGCGATGGCTGGCCGCCATGGTCTCGATGGCGGCCGTGCTGTTGCTCGCGCTATCGTCCGTGGTGCGGGCGGACGGGATCGTCGCGCGCAATGTCTCGCTGGATGCGAGCGAAGACGGCTGGCTGCTGTCGACCGACTTCGAGATCAACCTGTCGGCGCCCGTCGAGGAAGCGCTGTCCAAGGGCATCACGCTGTTCTTCGTCTTCGAGCTCGAAGTCAACCGCGCGCGCTGGTACTGGTTCGATCAGCGGTCAGGGCTTGCCGTTCAGTCGTACCGTCTCGGCTACAACACGCTGACCCGACAGTACCGGCTGTCGGCCGGCACGCTGTTCCAGAACTTCGCTACGCTCGAGGAAGCGCTCGCCGTGCTCGGACGCGTCAGGCGCCGGCCCGTGCTCCCGCTCGCCGCGCTGGCGCGTGGCAATACCTACGCTGCGGCCGTGCGCATGCGCCTCGACCTGTCGCAGTTGCCGCGGCCATTCCAGGCGAGCCCGTTCGGGACGCGCGAATGGAACCTCACGTCCGACTGGTACCGGTTCGCGGTGACGCCATGAGCGCGCCAGTGACCCCGGACGGTTCATGGTTCTCGTCGCGCCGCTTCAAGTACGTCTTCGTGATGCTGGTCGGGTTTGCGGCGGTGCTGCTGTTCCTGCTCTCGACCGCGACCGCGAATACGCAGCTGTTCGCGAATCATTACCGGCAGCTGCTCGCGATCAACGGCGGGCTGGTCATCGCGCTGCTGATGCTGATCGGTTTCCAGCTGTACGGACTGCGGCGCAAGCTCAAGTCGGGCGTGTTCGGTTCCAAGCTCGCGTTCCGGCTGGCGATCTTCTTCTCGCTGGTGGCGGTGCTGCCGGGCGCGCTGGTCTATGCAGTGAGCGTGCAGTTCATGGCGCGGAGCATCGAGTCCTGGTTCGACGTGAAGATCGACAAGGCGCTCGATGGCGCGCTGGCGCTCGGACGCTCCACGCTCGACGGCTCGCTGCTCGAACTCTCCGCGCGGGCGCAGTCCATGGCCGTGGCACTGTCCGAAGAAGGACCGACCCAGCAGTCGGCCGCGTTGAATCGCCTGCGCGACCAGCATCGCGTCGACGAGGCGGCGCTGTTCAGCCCGCGCGGCACGGCGCTGGCGGTGTCCGGCACCGGCATAGCCGTGATGCCCGAGCTGCCGGTCAGCGCGGTGATGCGGCAGGTGCGTGCGCAGCAGCCGTATTCGTCCATCGAGTCTCTGCCCGACAAGGGGCTCTACCTGCGGGTGGTGGTGCCGGTGAACACGCTGTCGCTGAACGACGACATCCGCGCGCTGCAGGTGCTGCAACAGGTGGCGCCAGCACTCGCGGCCGCGGCCGAGACCGTGCAGGTCGGCTACCAGGACTACCAGCAACTGCAGCTGTCGCGCATCGGGCTCAAGCAACTGTACGGGTTGACGCTCACGCTGACCCTGCTGCTCGGCCTGCTGGGCGCGTTCGCGCTGGCGATCTTCCTGTCCGAGCAGCTTGCCTCGCCGCTGTCGATCCTTGCCGAAGGCACCGCGGCGGTCGCGCGTGGCGACTTCAGCCAGCGCGCGACCGTTGCGAGCGGTGACGAACTGGGGGTGCTTACCGGCTCCTTCAACAGGATGACGCGGCAGCTCGACGAGGTACGTGCCGCCAACCGGCGTACGCAGGCGGAGATCGAGACTGCGAAGGCCTACCTCGAGAGCGTACTCGGCAACCTGTCCTCGGGCGTGATGTCTTTCGATGCCCGGTTCCAGCTACGTGCGGCCAACCGCAGCGCCAGCGTGATCCTCGGCGTCGAACTGGGCGACCTGCTCGGTACGCAGCTGAGCCGGGATGCGGACGGCGCCTCGTCGCTTGCGCTGCTGGCGCACGAACTGCAGTCGCGCTTCCAGCGCGGCGAGCCGGATGGCGATGCACCGGTCTGGGAGGCGCAGGTCGAGTATGGCGCGAAGGGTGCTCGACGCATGCTGCTGCTGCGCGGCTCTTACCTCCGGGTCGACCTCGAGCAGGAGACCGATGTTGGCCATGTGGTCGTGTTCGACGACGTGACCGGGCTGATGCAGGCGCAGCGCGACGCGGCCTGGGGCGAGGTGGCCCGTCGGCTCGCACACGAGATCAAGAACCCGCTGACGCCCATCCAGCTGTCGGCCGAACGGCTGCACCACAAGCTGGCGGCGAAGCTGGATACGGCCGACGCGCAGATGCTCGAGCGTTCCACGCAGACGATCGTCAACCAGGTCGCGGCGCTCAAGAGCATGGTCGACGCGTTCTCCGAATACGCGCGCAGCAAGCCCGACATGGCGACCAGCGAGATCGACCTGAACCAGCTCGTGCGCGAAGTGCTCGGCCTCTACGAGGCCGGCACGCGTGCGATCGCCATCGACACCGAACTCGCCCCCGGCCTGCCCAAGGTGGTTGGCATCCCGACGCAGCTCAGGCAGGTACTGCACAACCTGCTGCAGAATGCACAGGATGCACTGGGCGACGTCGCGGCGCCTAGAATCGTGGTTCAGACCGAGTTGGCAGCAGCCGGCGCCGGGCAGCGTGCCTGCGTGCGGCTTTCGGTGGTCGACAATGGCTGTGGATTCCCGCCGTCGATGCTCGAGCGGGTGTTCGAGCCCTATGTCACCACCAAACCGAAGGGAACCGGCCTCGGGCTGGCGATCGTCAAGAAGATCATCGAGGAACATCGCGGTTCGATCGAAGCGGGCAATGCAGCGCCCGGCGGTGCCCGTGTCAGTTTCACCGTGCCGGTAGTCGCTGTGCGCAGCGGCCGGAGCGGGTTGAGTGCAGCAGCCTAGGCCGGCCACGCCCGTCCTGCCCGAACGGGCCAGGCTGGCTGCGGCCCGAGGAGGTCCAGCATGAACGCCAGTACAGTTGACGGAACCGAATGAGCGACATCCTGGTCGTAGACGACGAGATCGGCATCCGCGAGCTGCTCTCGGAGATCCTGCGTGACGAGGGCTACAACGTTCGGCTTGCCGAGAACGGTGACCAGGCCCGGCGCGAGCGCGCCCGCGCCCGGCCCGACCTGGTGCTGCTCGACATCTGGATGCCGGACACCGACGGCATCACGCTGCTGAAGGAATGGGCGCGCGGTGGCCAGCTGACGATGCCGGTGGTGATGATGTCCGGCCACGCGACCATCGATACCGCGGTCGAGTCCACCAAGCTGGGCGCGTCCGATTTTCTCGAGAAGCCAATCGCGCTGCAAAAGCTGCTGTCGACCGTCGGCCGCGTCCTGCGCCGGTCCGAGGCGGCACCGATGCCCGAGCTCTCGCTCGACAGCCTCGGCCGCTCGCCGGTTATGGCCGAGCTCAAGCAGCGCCTCGCGCAGCTTCGCGCTACGCGCGGTCCGGTCGTGCTGGTGGCCGAAGCAGGCTGCCGGGCCGAGCTGTGCGCGCAGTACCTGCATATCCCGAACACGCCGTGGATCGAGGTCGAGGATGCACGCCCGCTGCTCAATTCGCCGCTCGACCTCGCGACCAGCGCGAACGAAGGCGTGCTCTACATCCCTTCGCTCGGCCAGCTGTCGCGCGCCGAGCAGAAGGGCCTGGCGCTGGTGATGGGCCGCTCCGATCGCCACCGCGCACGGGTGGTGATCGGTACCGAGCGCGATCTGGCTGACCAGATCGCCGCCGGCCTTGCCGAGCCGCGCCTGCTCGAGGCCGCGCCGGTCACCTTGCAGGTGCCACCGTTGCGCGACCATCGCGAGGATGTTCCCGAACTGGCGACGCTGCTGCTCACCCGCATCATCGAAGCCAGGGAAAGCCCGCCACGCAGCTTCGACACTGCCGCGCTCAATGCGTTGCGCAACTATGAATGGCCAGGCAACCTGCGACAGCTCGAGCAGGTCGTGCGTTCGCTGGCGGTGACCTCGCTCGGTACGGAAGTGACGGTCCAGGACGTCGCGCGCCTGGTCGTCCAGCAGGACGTGCTACCCGTCGTCGGCCTGACCGTGGCACCGAACCCGGCCTCCGGGCTCACCTTCGACGCGCCGTTGCGCGAGGCGCGCGATGCCTTCGAGAAGTCCTATCTCGAGCACTACATCGCGCTCGAAGGCGGCAACATGAGCCGCGTCGCCGACAAGGTCGGCCTGGAACGCACGCACCTGTACCGCAAGATCAAGCAGCTCGGCATCCGTACCCGGCGCACCGAAGACTGACCGCGGCGCCGCGTGGCGGGCGCCGACGTGTCCGATGCGGGATAATCGCGGATTGCCGATCAGGCACCGAACCCACGACCCGAACGCGCTCCCGGGCGCGCACTGCACATGCCCACTCGCACCGAACTCGCCAACGCAATCCGCGTCCTTTCGATGGACGCGGTGCAAAAAGCCAACTCCGGGCATCCCGGCATGCCGATGGGGATGGCGGATATCGCCGAATCGCTCTGGCGGCACCACCTGAAGCATGACCCTGCCGACCCACGCTGGGCCGACCGCGACCGCTTCGTGCTGTCGAACGGGCACGGTTCGATGCTGCTGTATTCGCTGCTGCACCTGACGGGCTACGACCTGCCGATGTCGGAACTGGGCGCTTTCCGGCAACTGCACTCGAAGACGCCGGGTCACCCGGAATACGGCATCACCGCCGGCATCGAGACCACGACCGGCCCGCTCGGGCAGGGCCTCGCCAACGCGGTCGGCATGGCGCTGGCCGAAGCCCTGCTCGCCGGCGAATTCAACCGTCCGGAGCATCGAATCGTCGACCACCACACCTGGGTGTTCCTCGGCGACGGCTGCCTGATGGAAGGGATCTCGCACGAAGCATGTTCGCTCGCCGGCACGCTGAAGCTGGGCAAGCTGATCGCGTTCTACGACGACAACGGCATCTCGATCGACGGCAAGGTGACCGGCTGGTTCACCGATGACACGCCGAAGCGGTTCGAAGCCTACGGCTGGCAGGTGATGCCGGCGGTCGACGGACATGACGGCGAAGCCATCGATCGCGCCGTGGCCGCTGCGAAGGCCGACACCGGGCGCCCGACGCTGATCTGCTGCCGCACCGTGATCGGCAAGGGCGCGCCGACCAAGCAGGGCACGGCCGACACCCACGGCTCGGCGCTGGGCGACAAGGAAGTCGCGGCGACCCGCGAGGCACTGGGCTGGACGTCCGGGCCGTTCGATATCCGCGCAGACGTGCGTGCGGCCTGGGATGCGCGGCCGCAGGGCGGGGTGGTCAATGCCGCGTGGCGCGCCAGGTTCGAGGCGTATGCGGCGGCCCACCCGGACCTCGCCGCAGAGTACGAGCGCCGGATGGACGGTGTCCTGCCGGCGGGCTTCCAGGCCGCGGCCGATGCGGCGATCGCGGCGGCCCAGGCGAAGACCGACGCCTTCGCGACCCGGAAGGCCTCGCAGAACACCTTGAACGCGATCGCTCCGGCACTGCCGGAACTGATCGGTGGCTCGGCCGACCTGATGGGCAGCGTATTCACCGACTGGTCGGGCAGCCGCGTGGTGCTGCCCGACGAGCACGGTACGTTGCGCGGCAACATCGTGAATTTCGGCGTGCGGGAATTCGCGATGGCCGCCATCACCAACGGCCTGGCGCTGCACGGTGGATTCATCCCCGAGACCGGGACCTTCCTGACCTTCTCCGACTATTCGCGCAACGCGCTGCGGATGGCTGCGCTGATGGGCCTGCGCAACGTGTTCGTGTTCACCCACGACTCGATCGGGCTGGGCGAGGACGGGCCGACGCACCAGTCGGTGGAGCAGGTCTCGTCGCTGCGACTGATCCCCAACCTCGACGTGTGGCGTCCGTGCGATGGCGCAGAGACTGCAGTGGCGTGGAAGTCTGCGCTCACATGCACGACGCGTCCGACGGTGTTCGCACTGTCCCGCCAGGGCCTTGCACCGCAGCCGCGCGATGCCGGCCAGCTGGCTGGCATCGCACGTGGCGGCTACGTGCTGGCCGAGGCAGAGGGTGGCAAGCCAGCGGTCGTGCTGATCGCCACCGGGTCCGAAGTGGCGCTGGCCGTGGCCGCACGCACCCTGCTCGCGGCCGAAGGCATCGCGGCCCGCGTGGTTTCCATGCCCTGCACGTCAGTGTTCGACGCACAGGACGCCGCCTGGCGGGCTGCCGTGCTGCCCCGCAACATTCCGCGTGTGGCAATCGAGGCTGGCGTGTCCGATTTCTGGCGCAAGTACGTCGGCGCGGCCGACGACGGACGTGGTGCCGTGCTCGGGCTGGACCGGTTCGGTGAATCCGCGCCGGCCGGGGTGCTGTTCAAGCACTTCGGATTCACCGCCGAGGCTGTCGCCGGCCTCGCCCGGTCGGTGATCGCGGCGGACTGAGGCCCCCGCGCCGGGCGGCTTGCCGCGGCGCACCGATTGTGTCGACGCCCGCCGGGCACGCCGCACGCGTGCACCCGGCAGCGGGACCGTCCCGGTCGTTGCGGTAGACTTGCCGGCTCGCAGGGGTGCCCGGCGCGCCCCCGTTCCCGTGCCGGGGCGTGCGTGGCGTCGTGCCGCCACCCCCCGCTGATATCCCAGTCTGCCAGACTGCCAAGAAGACTTTCCGGAGGTTTCCATGGCGATCCGTGTTGCAATCAACGGCTATGGCCGCATCGGCCGAAACATCCTGCGCGCGGTGTACGAATCGAACCGCACCAGCGAGATCCAGATCGTGGCGATCAACGACCTCGGCGATGCGCAGACCAATGCCCACCTGACCCGCTACGACACCGCCCATGGCAGGTTCCCGGGCAAGGTCGAGGTCGACGGCGATTGCATCGTGGTCAATGGCGACCGGATCAAGGTGTTCGCGATTCGCAACCCGGCCGAGATTCCGTGGGGCGCGCTGAACGTCGACGTGGTACTCGAGTGCACCGGCTTCTTCACCACCAAGGAAAAAGCTTCGGCGCACATCAAGGGTGGTGCGAAGAAGGTGATCATCTCCGCCCCGGGCGGCAAGGATGTCGACGCCACCGTCGTCTTCGGCGTCAACCACTCGGTGCTGAAGGCGAGCGATACGGTCATCTCGAACGCGTCCTGCACGACCAACTGCCTGGCGCCGGTCGCCAAGGTACTGCACGACAGCATCGGCATCGTGAACGGCCTGATGACCACCATCCATGCCTACACTAACGATCAGGTACTGACCGACGTCTACCACGAAGACCTGCGTCGGGCGCGCTCGGCCACGCAGTCGATGATCCCGACCAAGACCGGTGCCGCTGCTGCCGTCGGCCTGGTGCTGCCGGAACTCAACGGCAGGCTCGATGGCTTCGCCATGCGCGTGCCGACGATCAACGTGTCCATCGTCGACCTGTCGTTCGTCTCGGCACGCGCCACCACGGTCGACGAGATCAACAGCATCATGAAGGAAGCCGCCGCGATGCCGGGCTGGAAAGGCGTGCTCGGCTACAGCGATGGCCCCCTGGTGTCGGTCGACTTCAACCACGACGCGCATTCGAGCACCTTCGATGCGACGCTCACCAAGGTGTCCGGTAACCTCGTGAAAGTCTGCAGCTGGTACGACAACGAGTGGGGTTTCTCCAATCGCATGCTCGACACCACCCTGGCCCTGATGGCGGCGAAGTAACGCCGGAGCCCCCGGCGACGTGAGGACTGAACGATGAACATCCGGCGGATGACCGACCTCGATCTTTCCGGCAAGCGGGTGTTCATCCGCGCCGACCTCAACGTGCCGCAGGACGACGCCGGCGCGATCACCGACGACACGCGCATCCGGGCGTCCGTCCCGGGGATCGAGCTGGCCCTGAAGGCCGGTGCACGCGTGATGGTCACGTCGCACCTCGGCCGCCCGATCGAAGGCGAGCTCAAGCCCGAGGATTCGCTGGCACCGATTGCCGAACGGTTGTCGCAGCTGCTCGGCCAGCCGGTCGCGCTGCGGCGCGAATGGATCGATGCGGGCGAGGTGGCGCCGGCCGCCGGCGAGGTCGTCCTGCTCGAGAACTGCCGCTGCAACAGGGGCGAGAAGAAGAACGACGAGGCGCTGTCGAAGAAGATGGCGGCGCTGTGCGACATCTACGTGAACGATGCGTTCGGTACCGCGCATCGCGCCGAGGCGACCACCCACGGCATCGCGCGGTTCGCGCCGATCGCCTGCGCCGGCCCGCTGATGGCCGAGGAAGTGCGTGCACTCACTCAGGCGCTCGCACAGCCGAAGCGGCCGCTGGTGGCGATCGTGGCGGGTTCGAAGGTGTCCACCAAGCTCACCATCCTGATGGCGCTGGCGCAGAAGGTCGATAGCCTGATCGTCGGCGGTGGCATCGCCAACACCTTCATGCTGGCCGCCGGGCTGCCGATCGGCAAGTCGCTGGCCGAGCCCGACCTGGTCGAAGACGCGAAGAAGGTGATCGCGATCCTCCGCGCCAAGGGTGGCGATGTGCCGATCCCGGTCGACGTAGTGGTCGCGAAGGAATTCTCCGCCACGGCCCGGGCGACAGAGAAGGCGTCGACCGAAGTCGCCGACGACGATCTTATCCTCGACATCGGGCCGAAGACCTCCGCGATGCTGGCCGAGCAGCTGCAGTCGGCCGGCACCATCGTCTGGAACGGACCCGTGGGCGTGTTCGAGTTCGATGCGTTCGCTCGCGGCACGCGCGCGATCGCCGCGGCGATCGCACGCACGCCGGCGTTCTCGCTCGCCGGCGGTGGCGACACCATCGCCGCGATCAACAAGTTCGGTATCGCCGACCAGGTCGACTACATCTCGACGGCCGGCGGTGCATTCCTCGAATTCCTCGAGGGCAAGGAACTGCCCGCGCTGAGCATCCTGCAGCAGCGCGCCGCCTGATACATAACGCCGCGGTGCCAGCAGCAGACCGCGACAGATAACGGAGTTGCCATGACCCGTCGTACGAAGATCGTGTGCACGCTCGGACCGGCGAGTACCGATCCCAAGGTGCTGGCGCGGATGATCGAAGCCGGTATGGACGTCGTGCGCATCAACTTCTCGCACGGCACCTCGGAAGAACACGCGAAGCGGGTCGAGATGGTCCGCTCGCTGGCGCGTGCGGCTGGCCGCACGATCGGCGTGCTGATGGACCTGCAGGGGCCAAAGATCCGCATCGGCAAGTTCGAGCATGGCAAGACCGTGCTCAAGCCGGGTGCGAAGTTCATCCTCGACGCCAGCTGCAAGCTGGGCAACGACGATCGCGTCGGCCTCGACTACGAGAGCCTGCCGCAGGACGTGCGACCGGGCGACACGCTGCTGCTCAACGACGGCCTGATCGTGCTCACCGTGATCTCGGTCGAGGGGCCGCAGATCCACACCATCGTCGACCAGGGCGGCGTGCTCTCGAACAACAAGGGCATCAACCGCAAGGGCGGTGGCCTGTCCGCACCGGCGCTGACCGCCAAGGACATGGAAGACATCCGCACCGCCGCGGAACTGAAGGCCGACTACCTCGGCGTGTCGTTCCCGCGCTCCGGCGAGGACATCGAGTTGGCGCGCAGCCTGCTGCACAAGGCCGGCGGCAAGGCGCTGATCTGCGCGAAGATCGAGCGCGCCGAGGCAATCACCGCGCTCGAAGAGATCATCGACGCCTCCGACGTGATCATGGTGGCGCGCGGCGACCTCGCGGTCGAAGTGGGCGACGCGGTGATCCCCGCGCTGCAGAAGCGGATGATCCGGCTGTCGCGCGCGCGCAACAAGCTGGTGATCACGGCGACCCAGATGATGGAGTCGATGATCAACTCGCCAATCCCGACCCGGGCGGAAGTCTCCGACTGCGCGAATGCCGTCCTCGACGGCACTGATGCGGTGATGACCTCCGCCGAGACCGCAGCCGGGCAGTTTCCGGTCGAGACGGTGCACGCGATGGCCCGTGTCTGCATCGAGGCCGAGAAGGCCGACCTCGCGGGCAGCGAACAGCGCCGCACTGGCGACGATGCCCCGCGCGACGTCGAGAGCGCGATCGGCCGTGCAGTGATGTTCACTGCGAACTACCTGCCGATCAAGGCGATCGCCGCATTGACCCAGAGCGGCAAGACCGCCCAACTGATGTCGCGCAACGATTCGATGGTGCCTATCTATGCGCTGACGCCGCTGGTCGAGACGCGCCGCCGGGTGACGCTGTTCCGGGGGGTGTATCCGGTGAATTTCGCGGTGAAGTCGAAAGACCCGGAAGAGACACTCAATGCCGCCGAGGACGAACTGCTCAAGCGCGGCGCGGTGCAGGTCGGCGACCTGATCATCATCACGATCGGCGAGCCGTTCGGGAAGGCTGGCGGCACCAACACGATGAAGATCGTACGCGTCGGCGAACACCGCAAGCCCTGACCAACCGTATCCGGACCCTTCGCATAACCGTCACAGGAGAGCATCGATGGACAAGAAGCTGATGGCCGCCACCGCGGCAGGCATGGTCGCCGCGGGCAAGGGCCTGCTGGCTGCCGACGAGAGCAGCGCCACCGTCGCCAAGCGTTTCGCCGGCGTCAATGTCGAGAACACCGAGGCGAACCGCCGCACCTATCGCGACATGCTGTTCACGGCGCCGGACATCGGCAAGTACATCAGCGGCGTGATCCTGTTCGACGAGACCATCAAGCAGCAGTCGCTCGGCGGGGTCGCGTTCCCGAAGCTGCTCGAAGACCGGGGCATCATCCCGGGCATCAAGGTCGATGGCGGCGCCAAGGACCTGCCGTCGCATCCGGGTGAACTGGTCACCGAGGGCCTCGACAACCTGCGCGGCCGTCTCGCCGACTACTTCAAGCTGGGCGCCCGCTTCGCGAAATGGCGTGCGGTGATCACCATCGGCAAGGACATGCCGTCCTGGGGCTGCGTCGAGGCCAACGCCCATGCACTGGCCCGCTATTCGGCCCTGTGCCAGGAGGCGAACATCGTCCCGATCATCGAGCCGGAAGTGCTGATCGATGGCGACCACACCATCGAGCGCTGCTTCGAGGTCACCGAGGCCACGCTGCGCGCGACCTTCCAGGCCTGCTACAGCCAGCGCGTGTCGGCCGAGCATCTGATCCTCAAGGCGAGCATGGTCATTTCGGGCAAGGGCTGCGCGGTGCAGGCGCCCGAAGCCCAGGTGGCCGAGATGACCGTCACCGCGTTGCGCCGCTCAGTGCCGGGCGCGCTGCCGGGCGTCGTGTTCCTGTCCGGTGGCCAGAGCGACGAGAAGTCCGCCGCCCACCTGTCGCTGATGAACGCGACGCACAAGGCCGAGTTGCCCTGGCCGCTCACCTTTTCGTACTCGCGCGCGTTGCACCTGGCTGCACTGAAGGCCTGGAGCGGCAAGCAGGAAAACTGGAAGGCTGCCCAGAAGGTGTTCGCGCACCGCTCGCGCATGTGCAGCCTGGCGTCACAGGGCAAGTACAGCGCGGCGGAAGAAAAGAAGGCAGGCTGAGCGGTACCGGGCAACTGGCAGCATGGCAGGGCCGCCCGCCAGCGGCCCTTGTCTCAGGGCACGGTCTGGCGGCGTACCCGACCGGGCGTGGCGCGGCCACTCGCATGCCGGCGCCAGCGCGTCCATTGCCGGAATGACCGACAATAGCGCGCTGGCTCACCGCACGGACGCCCGATGCTGAACACCGGATCACCGAATGCCGTCCCGATCAGGCTAGCCCTGGCGCTGACGGTGTTCAACTTCATCGGTGCCAATGCCATGCGCGTGCTCGTCACGCTGTACGTGCTCGAGTTGGGCGCGGCACCGTGGGTGGTCGGCGTCGTCGGCGGCCTGCTGTACCTGTTCCCGCTGCTGCTGTCGTGGCCGATCGGTGCGATGGCCGACCGACGCTCGGCGCTCGGCATGCTCGCATTCGCCGCGGTCTGCGCGATCGTCTCGCTGCTGCTGATCTACCTGTTTCCGGTGCTGCCGATGTTCTTCGTCGCCGCCGCGCTCAACGGGCTCGCGCTGGCTTTCTACCATGTGACGCTGCAGAACCTGATCGGCACGCTGAGCACCCCGGAAGACCGCGCGGCCAACTTCGCGAACTTCAGCCTCGCTGGTGCGCTCACCAGCTTCGTCGGGCCGCTGATCGCGGGCGTGTCGATCGATACCGTGGGTTATTCGTGGGCCTGCCTGATCATCGCCGCGACCTCGGTGATCGTGCTGGTCCTGCTCGGCATCTGGGGCAAGACCCTGCCGCGCCCGCAGCCCCGGGCACAGCGCGAGGCGGCGGCGCGGCTCGTCTTCGACCGCACGCTGGTCGTGATGCTCGTGGTCAGCGGCCTCGTGCAGCTGGGTTCCGACCTGTTCCAGTTCTTCGTGCCCGTGTTCGGCCACCAGATCGGATTGTCGGCCTCGGCGATCGGCGTCGTTCTCGCGCTGCACTCGTCGGCCTCCTTCATCGTGCGCTTCTTCCTCCCGCGCATGATGAAGCGGGTATCGGCGAACCGGCTGCTTGTATGGGTGTTCGCGACCGGTGCCGCCGGCTTCGCGCTCTCGACCTTCGCCGATGGCGTGGTCACGCTGGGCATCACCGCCTTCCTGTTCGGGCTGGGCATGGGGATCGGCATTCCCCTGACGGTGATCCTGATGTACGAGGTATCGTCGAAGGGCCGTTCCGGCCAGGCGCTGGGCGTACGCCTGACCGCGAACAACCTGGTGCGCATGGGTGGGCCGATGGTGTTCGGTGCCCTGGGTGCGGTCGTCGGCATGAGCGGCGTGTTCTGGATCCTCGGCGGCGTGATGGCGATCGGATGCCTGCTCGCCCGCTCGCAGCGGGCGCCATCGCCTTGACCCGCGCGCCGGCGACCGCCGCTCCGTTGCCGGTTCAGCCCGATACCCCGGCCTCCACCCGCGCGGTGGCCATCGCTGCCGCGGCAGCCGCGGTGTCGATGGCGATGGTGTTTGCTCCGGCACCCGAAGGTCTTCCGGAGGCGGGCAAGCGGGTGATCGCCGTGGCCGTGCTGGTCATCGCCCTCTGGTGCACCGAGGTGGTCCCGGCCGCCCTGACCAGCCTGATCCTGGTGGTGGCGCTGGTGCTCACCGGTGCGGTCCCGGGCTTCGCGCAGGCACTGGTCGGGTTCGCCGATCCGGTGGCGTACTTCCTGATCGGCGTGCTCACTATTGGCCTGGCCGTGTCGCACAGTGGCCTGGCCGAGCGAGTCGCGCACTTCTTTCTGCACCGCTCGCGCGGCAGCGCGCACTCGCTGTTCATCCAGTTGCTGCTGGCCTTCCCCCTGATGACCCTGCTGTTGCCCTCGGCCACCACCCGCACCAGCATCCTCGTTCATGTGTATGAAGAAGCGCTGCAACTCGGGGAGGTTCCGAAGCGCCACCCGCTGTCGCGCGCGATCATGATGGCGCTGAACTCGATCAACCGGCTGGCCTCGACCATCATCCTCACCGGCGGCATCTCGCCGATCGTCGCCGCTGCGCTGATTGGCGGCATCGACTGGAGCCGATGGCTGCTGCTGATGAGCGTGCCCTATCTCGCACTGCTGGCGATCGGGTCGTTCCTGATCTGGCTGCAGTATCGGGGCGGGTTCGGCATGACGCTGAAACAGGCACCCGCCGCCGAGCCGAGGCCGCTGACCGGGGTGGAACGGCGCACGCTGGTGATCACCGCGGGCGCATCGCTGCTCTGGCTCACCGATTCGCTGCATCACCTGCATCCGGTGGCACCGGCGCTCATTGCCTGGATCCTGCTGCTGTCGCCCCGCATCGGCGTGCTGACCTGGAGCGATTTCGAGCGCCGGATCGGCTGGGGCAACTTCTTCGTGATCGCCTCTTCGCTGTCGCTCGCCCGCGCGCTGATCGACAGCGGTGCCAGCGGCTGGATCGCCCAGCTGATTGCAGGCGCGGTACCGCAGTTCGCCGGGCAACCGGTACTGGTGATCGTGATCCTGATGGCGGCGTCGGTACCGGTGCGTGTACTGATCCCGAATATCACCGGCTTCCTGGCGACGACCATCCCGATAGCGATGTCGATCGGAACCGCGACCGGCGTCAATCCGGTGGTCTGCGGGCTCGCGGTGATGATTGCCGGCGATGCGGTGCTCTACTATCCGGCACAGAGTGCGTCGTCGCTGGCCGTGTACGAACGTGGATATCTCACGGCGCCGGAAATCTTCCGCTTCGGCGTGTACATGACGCTGGTCGCCTTCCTGGTGGTGGTGCTGGTCGCACTGCCGTACTGGAGCGCAGTCGGCGAGCCGCTGCGGGTGTGATGATGGCAGGCATGTCTGCCGGGCACCACAGGCCGGGCTACCGCCGCAACCCGGGTTACGGTCTGTCGGCGATCGCCATCGCGGTCGGGCTGAAGTACGGCTTCGACTTCGGCAACCAGATCAGCGGGCCGCTGATGGGGGTCGTCTGAGCGATCAGTGGCGCGGTCTTCTGTGCGCTGACACTGGACTTCATTACCGAGCGTCTTCCCTGAACGCAAAGACCGCCAAGCGCGACAGCGGCACATCCGGCGTGGCCGCATCGGCGAACGGCAGGAAGCCGGGCCCCAGCCCGGCCCAGGCGCGCATCACCGTCTGGCTGATCGAGTTCATGGCCCTGGGCGCAGGGTACTGATGCCGTATCCGGTACAGGGCTTCACGGGCGGGGTGCAGGAAATCGGGCGCAACGGCTGGGCTAGGCCAGCGGTTGCAGGATGCGCGGGACCGGGTACGATGGGCAACCCGGTCACCGCGCAGCCGACGCGACAGCTACTTCTTTGCGGTCGGCGCGGCAGGAGCGCCAACTGCGGAGCCCTCCGCCATCACCGTCTTGGTGTTGCCGTTCAGAAAGGCCTTCACCCAGGTGGTGTTTTTCAGTAGTGCGTAGTGCACCGCGAAGGAACCGATCGCACATGCGCCCAGAGACAGCGCCACACCCACGGACGGCTTCACTACGAGTCACAGTTTTCCATAGATCATTTCGTATGCCTCCGATTCCCCCACAGTCAGCCCCGTCGGCCACACTTTGTTTCGGTCGTCCATCGTGCGATCTTCTTCGGTCATGACGATTACGCCCGGTCTCTGAATTGCGGCGAAAGGGCGCTTTCCTCCTGGGAGTCGACCATCCCGTTCAGGGTCAGGGTGCCGACTCTGCTTGAGACTTTTTTGCAACAGACGAGGAGGCAGCATGTTCCATGGCAAGGTTTCCCCCGAGATCGCGGCCGGCTTGAAAGTCCTGCGCAAGCGGATCGCCGCGGCGAACATCCCCTCGTCGAAGCTCGACGAGTCGCTGAACATTGCCACCTGGAACGTGCGCGAGTTCGGCCGCAAGCGCCGCAGCCAGCCGGCTATCCACTACATCGCCGAGATCCTCGGCCAGTTCGACGTGGTGAGCCTGGTCGAACTGCGCGAAGACCTGGCCGACCTCGGGCGCGTGATGGAGATCCTCGGGCCCTACTGGCGCGTGGTCTACTCGGATGCGCTGAAAGACGATGGCGGCAACCGCGAGCGCATCGCCTTTCTCTACGACAAGCGCGCCGCCGTGTTCACCGGTTTCGCGGCTGCCGCCAACCCGCCGCGCGTGCGCAACGGCAACGGCGAGTACCTGCCTGCGTTCAGCTGGTGGCGGCAGCCTTACATGGCCTCGTTCTGCGCCGGCAACTTCGACTTCCTGCTGCTCGCGGCGCACATCCAGTGGGGCACCAGCGCCGGCCGTGTGAAGGAGCTCACATCGCTCGCCGAGTGGATCGACCTCAAGCGCAACGAAGGCACGCGCGAGGACAAGGACCTGATCGTTCTCGGCGACTACAACCTCGAGACATCGGCGCAGATCAAGGCGCTGACCAGCCGCGGCCTGGCGTTGCCGAGCGCATTCAAGGGCCAGTCGATCGGCACCAACCTCGCGCGCGACAAGAGCTACGACCAGATCCTGCACTACCCGGTGTACCCGGAAACGTTCACCAACCACGCTGGCGTGCTCGACTTCTACACCGGCGGTATCGCGCCGCTGTTCCCCGGCATGGAGAAGGACGCCTTCACCTACCAGCTGTCCGACCACCTGCCGCTGTGGATGCAGCTGCGCACCGACATCGAGGGCTTCGAACTGGACCAGATCCTGCGCGAGGCGAAGGCGAAGAAGGGCTGAACCGCCTGCGCCGGCAGGCTCAGAACGGAACCGAACCTCGGAGCGTAGTGCGCTCCATCCGCCGGCGCAGCGGCAGCTCGTAGTCGATGACCGCGCGGTGCTGGGTCGCGCAGTTGTCCCAGATCAGGAAGTCGCCCGGTGCCCAGCGGTGGCGGTACACGAAGCGGTCTTCCTTGAGGTGCTCGAACAGCTGCGCGAGCAGGTTGCTGCTCTCCTGGGCCTCGAGCCCGACGAGTTCCGTCGTATAGGCCTCGCACACGAACAGGCACTTGCTGCCCGTTGCGGGATGGGTACGTACTGCCGGGTGCAGCATGTCCGGCACCTTCGCGCGCTGCTCGGCGGTCAGTGCCGCGCGCGGCGCGCCATTACGCTCACGGGTGTATCCGGCAAAGTACGAATTGACTGCCTTGCGCTCATGCAGCGTGCGCTTCGTCTCGTCCGGCAGCGCGTCGTAGGCGGCGGTCATGCTGGCGAACAGCGTGTCGCCCTTCGGCTGTCCATCCTGCATCGGGATCTCGTGCGCGTAGAACAGCGAGCCCCGGCTGGGTTCTGCCGCATAGCAGAGATCGGAATGCCAGAAGAAGCCGGCGTCGGTGCTGCCGATCGGCTTGCCGTTCTCGATGATGTTCGAGACCACGAAAAGCTCGGGATAACCGGGGCGGCAGCGGTCCTGGCGCAGGTGCTCTTCGAGCTCGCCGAACTGCCGGCTGAACGAGATGTGCTGCTCGGGGGTCAGCATCTGTCCCGGGAAGACGATCACTTCATGCTCGTGCAGCGCATCCTCGATTGCCTTGAAGGCCGCCTGGTCCACCGGCTTCGAGAGGTCTACGCCAGTGATTCGTGCGCCGAGCGCGGCGCCGCTGGGGGTGACGGTAATCATGGGTTACCTC
>CAMDXD010000028.1 GCA_945877995.1 Bordetella parapertussis | reverse complement strand
TCTTCGCCGAAGCCATCGAAAAAACCGAACAGGAACACGAACGCGACGATCCCGAATGCGGTTCCTCCCGCGGTGATTGCGGTGCGGCGCCGATTGCGCAGGATGTTGCGGCCAGCAATCGACAGGAACACCGGCCAGCGCCATCGGCTGGAGGCTGCGCCATGGCCGCGTGCCTGGCGCGATCCCGCCAGGCCGCGGATGGCGGCCACCGGTTCGAGCAGCGCCGCCTTGGCGGCCGGATAGAGGGCCGTCAGGCCCGCGATGGCGAAGACAAGCAGCGAAAGCATCGCGCTGCGCTCGAACCGGATCACCGGGTAGAGCACGTCTTCGAGCCCGGGCATGGTTCGAACGAAGGAGCCGAACGCGCCCAGATCGATGCCGCTGCGCGCGAAATACCCGGCGACCGCCAGCCCAAGCAGGTTGCCGGCCAAAAGCCCCAGGCCGCCGAGGATCATCGCTTCACCCAGCACCAAGCCGAGCAGCCGCGCACGGCCGGTGCCCAGCGCCAGCATGATGCCGAATTCGCGGGTACGTTCGATGACCGCCATCAGGATCGGATTGGCGACTGCCGCGGCCACGATGCCGAAGAACACCGCCAGCACGACCCAGCCCATCACTTCGTGGAACCGGGTGCTGACGGCCACCATCGGCAGCAGCCGCGGCCAGCCGAGTACCTCGTAGCGAGGACCCAGGCGCTGCGACAGCCGGAGCTCGCTTGCGTCGAGTTGGTCACGGTCGCGCAGGCGCAGAGCGACTGCAGTCGCACCCGCGGGTGCAACGAAGAAGTCGCGCACGACGGCCAGCGGCAGCACCGCCACACGGCCGTCGAGCTCATCGATGCGGGTGCGGAACACTCCGCGCACCGGATATCGGCCACTCGCCAGCGAGCCGTCGTAACCCTGGCCCACGAGCAGCAGTTCGTCGCCGACCGCCAGACCCAGCGCCTGCGCGAGCTGCTCGCCGATCAACACACCTGGCGTGCTGTCGGTCAATGGTTTGCCGCTGACCACCGCATTGAACAGCGCACTCACCTGCGGCTCTTCCGTCGGATCGACGCCGACCAGCATGATGCCGCGGGACTTGTCGCCGCGGCTGGCCAGGGCCTTGCCCTCCATCCGTACCGTTGCCGCTTCCACGTTCGCATCGGCGCGCACGGTGGCCAGCACCGGCAGGGCGTCGGCCATCGTCGGTCGAGCGTCGGGTCGTCGTGGTAACCCTTCAAGTGCACCTGCACATCTCCAGCCAGAAAGCGTGTGCTGTTGCCGATCATCTGGCTGTTCTGGCCGTCGATGAAGGCCCAGATGAAAGTCAGCGCGGCCAGGCCGACGGCGATCGACAGGACCGTGATCGCCGATCGCCTGCGATTGCGCAGAACGTTGCGCCAGGCGAGTTTGGGGAGCATCAGGGACCCTTGCGCTCGTCCGACTCGATGCGCCCGTCGCGCAGGCGAATGACGCGGCGCGCACGTTCGACCACCATCGGGTCATGGGTCGAGAAGACGAAGGTCACGCCCTTGTCTTCGTTCAGCCGGCGCATCAGATCCATCAGCGCACCGCCGGCTTTCGAATCCAGGTTCGCGGTCGGCTCGTCCGGCAGCACGATGACCGGTTCTGCCGCGATCGCCCTCGCGACCGCGACGCGTTGCTGCTGGCCGCCCGACAGTTCGGCCGGGCGCCGGTGCTCCAGGCCCTGCAGGCCCAGTTCCTTCAGCAGATCCATGGAGCGCGCATGCCGCTCGGCCTCCGGCTTGCCCTGCAGCAGCATCACGAACTCAATGTTCTCGAGCGCCGACAGCACAGGGATCAGGTTGAACTCCTGGAACACGAAGCCGATCTTGCGCAGGCGCATCTGCGACAGCTCCGCCTTGCTCATCCTGCCGGTCTCGGTCCCGGAGATCCAGATGCGGCCCGAGGTCGGCGAGTCGAGGCCGCCGATCAGGTTGAGCAAGGTCGTCTTGCCGGAACCCGAGGGCCCGACGAGGACGGCGAAGTCGCCGCTGCGGATCTCGAGATTGATGCCGTCCAGCGCGCGCACGGCCTGACTGTCCTGCAGGTACACCCGAGTGACATCCTCGAGCTTGACAACGATGTCGCTCGCAGTACTCATGGCTTCTGCAAGTTGCGCTGGGTGAAGATCGCCTCGTCCACCGGGCGGTCGAAGACGGCATCCTTCAACACGATCGTGGTGACGTTGCCCGACTTGGCCACCGGCCGCATCTCCCAGCGCGTGGGCAGTGCGCGTCCACCCACGCTGCGCACATCGGAGAAGCTCATCACGCGAACCAACTCGCCCCGCTCGCTGAAATACTCCTGCTTGAGCGGCATGAAATCGCGCTTGCGCACCACGTACAGCACGCGGCCCCACACGACGGCAGCCTCCGGTTTCGGCGTAGCCTCGACCTGCCAGGCCTCCTGGCCCTCGACCGCCGTCGTGCCGACGACCTTGTGCGTGTAGTCGTCGAGGATGCTGCTTTCCTTGACCAGGTCATCATTGGTGAAGTCCGATCCCATCCACGGCTGCAGCATCATCGACGGCGGAATCTTGATCACGCGCTCCACGCTCGGCAGGTAATTCCACATCTCGCTGCCGATGCGCAAGGATCCGATGCCGGCCTCCTTCGCAGGCGCAAGGATGCGCACAAAGGACCGACGGGGCCGCTCCATCCAGACCCGCAGTGCCAGCGTGCGTTGCCAGCGCGGCGTCGTGATGCTCATCTCGTATTCACCTTGGACCGTGCTGCCCCACAACAGGCGTTCCACGCGGTCGAGGATCTCGCGTCCGCCGGGTTCCTGCGCACGAACTGTCGATGCGCATGCCAGTAAGGCGATCACTGCCAGCAACACGTACCACAGCGAAAACACTTGTTTCTTGTCCATGTTGCCTTCAACCATTTGAGTTCTTCTTCCGCGCCGCGCGCTGGCGGCGTTCGTCGAGCGCGGCCGGCAACGCACCCCGGAAGGTCCAGTGAGCCTTGCGCGCACTGGGCTTATCCCTGCACGGTGTAGCGGATCATCATGCCCGCCTCCGCGTGTTCGAGGTTGTGGCAATGGAACACGTAGTCCTGGTTGCCGGGGTAGGAATGCGTGAAGTCGAGCGCGATGCGCACCGACTCACCAGGCCACACCTGCACCGTGTCGGTGACTCCCAGGTCCTGCGGCAGCAGGCCCCTTGAGCCGGCCAACGCGCGCACCTGCGGCGGACTGGCGCGCCGCTCGACGACGCGGAACTGGAAGCCGTGTATGTGCATCGGGTGCGGCATGCTGGCGCGGTCGTTCTCGATCAGCCAGGTCTCGGCAGTGCCGCGCTTCACCGTCAGCGGCACGGACTTGGGGTCGTAGGTCCAGCCGTTGATAGTCCACCGGCCTTTGCCGTCGTGGGCCAGCTTGATCCGGCGCGGCGTGTCGGGTGGCGCCTTGGTGGCGGGCAGTCTGGACAAGATAGCCGGGATCTTGTTCGTATAGCCGGGCGAGGGCTTCACGTCGATGCGCAGCAGCGCGTGCGGCTCACCCTCCCCGGCCATCCGCATCGCCACGCCCGGGTCCTGCGGCATGGCCATCTTGGTATGTATGGTCCATGCCGGCCATCGAATCGCCGGTGCCGCCCTCGGCGTGCATCGGGTCGAAGCCGAGCGTGCCGAGCGTTACCGGCCGGCCCTCCTTTGCCTCCCGCAGATCGAGCAGGATGTCGAGTCGCTGTCCGGGCGAGATGTAGCTCTGCTCGATGCGTTGCGCGGCGGCGATCAGACCGCCGTCCGTCCCGGCGAGGTAGCAGCCGAGCGGGCGCCCGTCCTGAAGAAAGGCCAGTCGGTACGTGCGCGCGTTCGAGCCGTTGAGAATCCGGAAGCGATAGACGCGTCGCGCGGCCTGGATGAACGGCTGCTCGGTCAGGTTGACCAGCAAGCGATCGCCGATGAAGCCCTGAAACGCCTGGTCGCGCGTGGGTTCGTAGCGCAGCCGCCCCTGAGCGTCGAAGCTGCGATCTTGCAGCACCAACGGGATTTCGGTTTCGCCGAGCGCGAGCCCAAGCGCGTTGCGCAGCGCCAGCTCCTCGTCGTCTTCGATGAACAACAGGCTGGCCAGGCCGTGGTACGCCTGCCGCGGTATGAATCCGTGCGGATGCGGGTGGTACCAGTACATCGAGGCGCGGTCGTGCAGCTGGAACGCGTAGTCGTACGTCTGGCCGGGTGCAACGACGACGAGCCCGGTGCCGTCGTTGCGCGCGTCATTGCTCAGACCGTGCCAGTGAATGATGGTTGGCTCGTCGAGCTGGTTGATCATGCGCACGCGCATCTCCTCACCGCGGCGCGCCAGCAGCGCCGGATTGAGGTAGGCCTTGCCGCCCGACTCGACGGCGTAGGCGAGGTAAGGCGTGCGCTTGCCCGGCAGCACTTCGACCTCGCTGCGCACGACGCGCACCTCGCGCAGATCGGTGGCACGCATAACCCCGTACAGCCCGCTCGCCCCGGGCAGGCGCAGCGGGTTGGCGAACGCTGCCGCCTCTTTCTCGATGGCTGCGGCCTCGCGCGCTGGCCGCCCATCCTCGGTGTCGTGGCGGGCAGCGAGAACATCGCGGTTTGCGCCGACCGTCGCGCCGAGCGCCGTCATGCCGCCGAGGAAATGTCTTCTTGTCAATCGGTCCATCTGGCTTACTCCTTTTGCCAAAGCGAGGAGATCTGTTTCTTGTCCATGTTACATTCAACCGCTTGCGTTCTTCTTCCGCGCCGCGCGCTGGCGGCGTTCGTCGAGCATGACTTCGATGGCGCCCCAGAGAATCAGGGCGGGGCAGACCAGCAACAGCGCGGCCAGCAGCGCCCCCCAGAAGGTGAAGCCAAACAGCATCAACACCACTGCCGCCAGCACGATGCTCAGGATCTGGCACAGCCAGAGCCAGCGATCGGCGAAACGTGTTTTCAGGAAGCCATGCATCGTTTACTCTTGTGTCATCCCCGGTCAAGCTTGACGCTTCTGCTTCATCGCCGGTGAACCGAGCGCCGCCACGCACCGGCGTTCAAGGTCTGACGCTGACACCGTTGGGACCCAGGCCAACCGGTACCGTCGCGATGACCATCCACGCCTTGACGTCGAGCACGGAGACAGAGTTCGCGTAGATGTTGGTCACATAGGCGTAGCGTCCTTCCCGGTCGACCACCACACCGTGGGCCCCTGGGCCGGTCTCGATCGTCTTCGTGACCCGGAAGGTCTCGAGATCGACAACGCTTACGGTCTTTCCGGGCTTCTTGCGCGTGCCCTGATTGGCGACCAGCAGCGTGCGCGAGTCCGGCGTGGCGTACAACTGAATTGGCACCGTTCCGACGGCTACCTTGCGCGTCACTTTGCGCGTCACCGGGTTGATGACGGCGACCAGGTTTTCTTCCGACAGCGAGACGAAGGCAAGACGACCGTCCGGCGTGAAGCCGACCTGAGCCGGCCCCTTGCCTGCCGGAATTTGCGCCACTTCCTTCTGGCTCTCGGTATCGATCACCGACACCGTGCCGCCCTTCAGGTTGGCAACGTAGGCCTGCTTGCCGTCCGGGCTGATTCGAACACCGTGGGGATACTTCCCGACCGGAATCGTCGCCACCAGGCGCTGCGCCGATACATCGACCACGCTCACCGTATTGTCGCCACCGTTGGTCACGTAGGCGAAGCGGCCGTCAGGCGTCAGCACGACGTGGGCCGGGTGCATGCCGACCGGCACCTTCGCGACCACCGTGTCGTTGCCGGTGTCGATGGCCCAGACGGCACCGGCCTTCGCCATCACACTGTGCGCGCCCTTGCCCATGCTCTTCTGCGCCGAGGCGTTGGCCGTTTGCTCGAGTTCGGGTTCTCCATCGTTGGTCACCCATGCGACCTTGCCGTCGGGCGACACCTGCACGTTGTGCGGCATCTTGCCGACGCGCACGCTCGCCACTGCCTTGAACGAAACGGCATCGAGCACGCTGACCGTGTTAGCCTCTTCGTTCGCCACATACACCTTGTCTGCGGCCGACGCGGCGACCGCCGAAGCCAGCAGAGCGACCTGCATCGCCGTCAGCAGCCATCGATTCTTGGTTGCATTCATCGTTCGTCCATCGCCACCTCGATGGCCCCCCACACGATCAGGGCCGGGCAGACCAGCAGGAGTGCGGCGAGCACCGCGCTCCAGAAGGTGAAGCCGAACACCACCAGCACCGCGGCGGCCAGCGCGATGGCCAGCAACGGGCACAGCCAGAGCCAACGATCGACGAAGCGCGAATTCAGGTATCCCTTGTTCATGCGGATGCACTCCTCTCTCATTTCCGGTCAAGCTTGACGCGCTTGAGCAGCGCCGAGTTGACGATGACCGACAGCGACGACAGCGCCATCGCCGCCGCGGCGATGATCGGATTGAGGTATCCCAGGGCGGCGATCGGCACGCCGATGCCGTTGTAGACGGAGGCCCAGAACAGATTCTGCTTGATGGTGCGCATGGTCGCACGCGACAGGCGGATGCCCGCCACGACGTCGCGCACATCGCTGCGCACGAGGATGATGCCGCCGGTTTCCTTGGCCACGTCCGAGCCGGAACCGATGGCGATGCCGATGTCGGCCGTGGCCAGGGCCGGTGCATCATTGACGCCGTCGCCGACCATCGCCACCACCCTGCCGGCGGCCTGCAGCTCCTTGATGGTCCTGGCCTTGTCGGACGGCAGCACGTCTGCGATGACGCGGTCGATGCCGAGCGCGCGCCCGATCGCGGCGGCGGTGCGCGCGTTGTCGCCGGTCAGCATCACGACCTGAATCTTCTCCGCGCGCAGCGCAGCAACGGCTTCCTGCGCCTCGGGTTTGAGCGTGTCGGCCACGGCGATCACCGCGGCCAGTTGCCCGCCGCTGGCCAGCAGCATCGCCGTCTTGCCGTCGGCTTCCAGCTGCTCCATCGCGGGCTGGACGACGGCGACGTCGATGCCCTCGCGCAGCATCAGCCGGCGGTTTCCCAGCAGCACCATCGCGCCATCGATCCTGCCGCACACGCCGTGGCCGGGTATCGAGTCGAAACCCTGCACGGCGGGCAGCGTCGCTGCCGCCTCATGGGCCGCGCGCACGATCGCCTCGGCCAGTGGATGTTCGGACCCGGTTTCGAGGCCGGCGGCCATGCACAGCACCTGCTCCCGGGTCCAGCGCCCCTGGGGCAGCACGTCGGTCACGTTCGGCTCGCCGCGCGTGAGCGTGCCCGTCTTGTCGAACACGACGGTATCGAGCCTTTGCGCCCGCTCCAGGATCTCGCCGCCGCGAATCAGGATGCCTGCTTGCGCGCCCCTGCCGACGCCGACCATCAGCGCGGCCGGCGTCGCGATGCCGAGTGCGCAGGGGCAGGCGATGATGAGCACCGCGATGAAGGCCAGCAGGCCCTGCGCGAAATTGCCGGCCAGCCACCAGCCCGCGAAGGCGAGCACGGCCGTGCCGACGATGGCGGGAACGAAGTAGCGCGTGACCTCGTCGGCGATGCGCTGGATCGGGGCGCTGCTGGCCTGCGCGTCCTCGACCATCTTGATGATCTGGGCCAGCGCGGTTTCGGCACCGACGCGGGTGGCCTGGAAGCGGAACGAACCGGTGCGGTTCAGTGTCCCGCCGATCACTTTGGAGCCTTCCCGCTTTTCCACCGGCATGGACTCGCCGGTGAGCATGGATTCGTCGACCGCCGAAGCGCCTTGCAGCACCTGACCGTCGGTGGGAATCCGCTGCCCCGGCCGGACGACGACGGTCTCGCCCACCATCACGCTGTCGGCCGGCACCTCCATCTCGACGCCGTCGCGCACCACTTGCGCGGTGGCCGGCTTCAGGTCCAGCAACTGGCGCACGGCCGCCGAGGAATGCTTCTTGATGATCTCCTCCATGTACTTGCCGAGCAGCACGAAGGCGATGATCACCGCTGAGACCTCGAAATACACATCGCGCTCGTCGATCTTCACGGGCAGTACGCTGGGGAAGAAGAGCACGGCGACGCTGTAGAAATAGGCCACGGTCGTGCCCAGCGCGATCAGCAGGTCCATGTTGATCGACCGGTTGCGGATCGCATTCCAGCTGCCCACGTAGAAGCTCCAGCCGCCGATGAACTGCACCGGCGTCACCAGCAGGAACAGCCACATCCCCCATGTGAACCAGGGCAGCGCCGGAATGGGCGCCCAGGTGATGATGGTCGCCCCGGTCGCCAGCGCGAGAAAGGCGCCGGCGCGCATGATCGCCAGTGCCAGCACGCCCGTGAGGGCGATCGTGACCCGTGTGCGCATCGATTTGAGCTCCCGCTCGGGCGACTCGAAGGTGCGCTGGCAGCCGGCGCTGCAAAAGTAGAAGGTGCGCCCACCGCGCTCGCTGCGCAAGGCAGTGGCCTTGTCGACCATCATGCCGCACACCGGATCCTTGGCCTGGCCTGGCGCGCCAGCGATAACCGCAACTGTGTCCATTGGTGGACTCCTTCTGTCAATGACCAATGCCCCAGCTTAACGGCCCGCAGTGCCGGGCGTTTGATGCATGTCAACCCGGGCTCGCGCGCCGAAGGACTCAGTACACCGCGATTCGTTCGTCCAGGATCAGCTTTGTGACATTCGGGAGGTCGGCCAGCCATGCATCGGCAATGCCGGCGGCGTGCGATCGCAGCGCGGGAGTCATGCCCGCGGGCGCGTGGATCTCTATGCCCGCGAGCTCGGGCTGGTCGACGGGCGCGCCGATCGCGGACAGCAACTGCACGCTGACCTGCTCGGCACCCTCGACCTGGGCTTGGATGTCCCGCGCGATCAGCGTCGCCAGCACGTTGTAGAGCTTGCCGACGTGGGACACCGGGTTCTTGCCTGCCGCCGCTTCGAGCGACATCGCACGGCCCGGCGTGATCAGTCCGCTGACGCGATTGCCGCACCCCACCTGGCCGTCATCGCCCATCTCGCCGCTCGTCCCCGTCACCGTCAGGTGCAAGCCCGCTTCGTCCAGCGCCTGCGGGTCGTCCAACCGGTTGATTCGAAGCGCCGCCGGGGCGAAAAGCGTTGCCGCAAGATGGTCATGCATCGCCTGCTTCAGCGCGAAGTAGTGCGAAACACTCTCCACGTGTCGGTCGACGAAGGCGAGCGCGAGCGACAGGGTCATCGCCTGGCCGAGCCGGCAGCCCATGATCTTGAAGTCGCTGCCCGCCGCGGGAAAATCCTGCTTGAACTCCGGCGACCGGATTGTCCGGGCAAGATCCAGCACGCAGCGCTCGAGCCGCGAATACGGCGCGAAGCCGGTGCCGAACGACGTGTCGTTGGCGCGCGGCACTGCATTGCCCGCGGCGAAGACCTGTTGCAAGCTGGCGCTGGTCGAGCCGATATGCGCCGTGATCGCGTCCGCGGCGGGCTCGATGCCGATGCGGGTCCGCAGGTAGTTGCGCGCCGCGGCGATCGCGATATCGGCGGCAGCGCCGCCCGCAGGCGGCGTCGCGCGTCCGCAGATGATGAACTTCATCGGCACGAGGACGCGGCCGCCGCCGAAGCGCGGTTCGCTGCGTCCCGCCAGCAGCAGTCCTTTGTCCAGGTTGTGATGCAGCACGCGACCAGACTCATCGAGATAGCGCCGCGAGAGCTCCCGCGACGCGGCCTCGCAGATGCCGTCGGTGAGCGTGTCCGGATGCCCCGTACCCTTATGCTCGCACATCTCGAAGTCGAGCGACTCCATCGACTGCGACCGGGACGGCTGGAGAGTGATGTTGCGTGCCATAGGGCGAATCGGCCTGGTGGGTCAGGCAGCGCAGTGCTGGGTTCGGTGCTCAGCAGCATCCGCCGTGCTGGCGATGTCCTGCGCCTTTCTGGTCGTCTCCCGGAGCGCCGGCGAACTGGTCCGGCGCCGCTTCGAACTGGTCGCGGTTCTCGCGCGACTCGAGACTCGAAGTAGTAGGGGCGCCCTTGGTAGATGGTCGCCACCGCCGTCTTGGGGTCGACTGCGTGCCGGCTGACAGGGTCAGTCGGCGATGCAGGTCCGGCGGGGGTGTCGTCACCTCCTTGACGGCTGGGCCCGTGCGCGGGATGAGCGTTCCGCGCACCGGGTCCGCAGCCCATGCCGCCGAAGCGCATGAACAGGATTACGCCTGTCAGCAGGAGCAGGTAGGTCCAGTTTTGAGTCAGCCATTCCATGGTGTTCTCCTCTGGCGTATCAGAGCTGCCACCTGAATGTCCGGGGGCCCCGATTCACCCGGTCGGACAATTCGCAGTTCGATCGACGCCGGCCGCGGCGCCGGAGCATCGAAGGCCAGCACACCTTCACGGTGGTGGCCGCCGGGAGCCGCGCCGGTCCAACTCACCGGCTTCAGCGCGCGCCCATCGTCGGTCATCAAGCTGGTGCTTTGGACCAGGTCGTCGTTGATGTCGGCACTGTGGGTATCGAGCACGACGCTGAATTCCCACCGGCTGTTGGCAGTGCCGATCGCCTTCGGCGTGACTTTGACCGTGACTCCCCGATCGACCGACGACTGGGAGCTCGCCGCGTCGGGACCTGCTTGGGCCCTCGAGGCCAGGGGCATCGCCGCCAGCATGAGCGCGGCTACAAGTGCGCACCCTGTCATCAGGGTACGCATACGTGTCATGGCCTGTTCTTCGTGGATTATCGCGCTGTCCTTCATGGCATTTCCTTTCGTGTCGTCCAATTGTCCGAGTTGATCTCCTTCTGACCTTGACAAATCGCAAACGCGCGAGCAATTGGCACGACCTTGACCAGCACCTGGCCGAGCAGTACCTCTGGCACCGGCACCTCTTCGATTCGCAGGGCTTGCCCGAAAGTGTGAACGACGGCGGCTTTCATCATGCGCATGACAGGTTCCAATGCAACTGGTGAGATGACAGGGTTCGTGTGGCTAGATCACGATCGGTTCGTCGGACAACTCGTTCAGGGCAACACCGGCTGCGGGGAAGTGTTTCACCAGATGCAACGTCACCGCCTGGATGCCGTGAATCACACCATCCTGGAATTTCGCTGCCGTGAAGGCAGTCTCCATCTCGCAGCACACGCTCTCCCATTCCCGGAAGTCCACCCTGGCGGCTATGGCGCGATCGGCGACGATCTCCACGGCGCGGTCGGCGAGCAGGAGGTAGATCAACAAGCCGTTGTTGTGCTCCGTGTCCCACACGCGCTGCTGCGAAAAGACTTCGATCGCCCGCTCCCTGGGTGACTGCCCCGCATAGAGAGGCGCGCCGTCGAGGCCGCCCTCCACCACGAACCGGATCTCGCCCACATGCGCGGTTTCGCCCGCCTTGATTGCGGTTTCGATCGCTGTCAGCGTGCTGCGCGGAAAGGCCCGCCCGACCTGCGCCTTCGTGGTGAACAGGTGCTTCAGGATGCGCCGGATGTTCATGGCTACCACCTCCCCGATGCGCCGCCGCCGCCGAAGCCGCCGCCGCCCCCGCGGAAGGCGCCGCCACCGAGGCCACCGCGCCCACCGCCGCCGTAGTAGCCAGGCATGCTGCTTCCCCCCAGGCCGGCGCCCACCAACGTGATGAATAGGGCGAACATGCCGGCTATCAACGCCACCGAAATGGCGCCGGCAAAGAACCAGGCGACAACCCCCACGGCGCCACCGGTGACGAAGGCGCCGAGAACCTTGCCCAGTTTGGCGCGCAACACGCCGCCCATGACAAGCGCGAGAATGAACAGGACGGGCGCGTATTGGCGGAAATCGTCGGCGTCCGCTGCGGGGTTGCGTGCCGGCTGCGGCAAGGGCTCGCCGTCGATGACGCCGATGATCTGGCCGATGCCTGCCGCGATGCCGCCGTAGAAGTCCTGCTGCCTGAAGCTCGGCGTGATGGTTTCGCTGATGATGCGCTTGCTGACGGCATCGTTGAGCGGACCTTCCAGGCCATACCCCACCTCGATTCGCAGGGCGCGGTCGTCCTTGGCAACGACCAGGATCGCGCCGTCGTCGACCTTCTTGCGCCCGAGTTTCCATTGCTCGGCAACGCGCAAGGCGTACTGCTCGATGGCTTCCGGGGCTGTCGAGGGCAGCACCAGCACGGCGAGCTGGCTGCCCTTGCGCGCTTCGAAAGCGGCGAGCTTCTGCTCCAACGAGGCTTTCTGTTCCGCAGTGAGCGTGCCGGTCTGGTCGACGACATGGCCGGTCAGCGCCGGTACCGGCACCTGCGCCGCGGCCAGGAACGGGCAGCACAGCGCGAATGCGAAGAGCACTGGTGCGGCCATCCCCCTCGCGGCGCGGCTGAGTATCACTTGGTTGCTCCAGGGACATTGCCCGCGGGTTTGGCCTGTGCGGCGTCAAAACCGACGATGGGTGGCCTTGCGATTTCCTTCTCGTTCTCGACGACGAAATTGGCCTTTTCCTTGTACCCGAACGCCATCGCTGTCAAATTGGAGGGGAAGGATCGCACCGTCACGTTGTATTCCTGCACCGCCTTGATGTAGCGGTTGCGCGCCACCGTGATGCGATTCTCCGTTCCTTCCAGCTGCGCCTGCAGGTCGCGGAAGCCCTGGTTGGTCTTCAAGTTGGGATAGCTCTCCGAAACGGCCATCAGCCTGGACAGCGCGCCTGTCAGTTGGCCCTGGGCCTGCTGAAATTTCTGGAACGCTTCCGGGTTGTTGACCAGTTCCGGCGTCGCCTCGATCGATGTGGCCTTTGAACGCGCCTCGATGACCTTGGTCAGTGTGTCCTGCTCGAACCTGGCCTCGCCCTTGACGGTGTTGACGATGTTGGGAACCAGGTCCGCGCGGCGCTGGTATTGGTTCAGCACTTCGGACCAGCTGGCCTTGATCTGCTCATCGGTGCTTTGAAATGTGTTGTAGCCGCAACCGGAGAGCGTGAGAGCGACAAACGCCAGCAGCGCGATGGTGAGCTTGCGCATGGTGATTTCTCCTGTGGAAGCTGTCGAGTGATATGAGAAGTCTTGTGGCCGGAACATGCCGCATGACGACATACGAGCCCATGCGACCATGCTATGCGCGACCCTTCGCTCGGGCTTGATCGAGATCAATTGCAGAAGAACCAGCTGTCCGAAGTCGAGCGTCCTGACGACGAAGTGCATCATGACGGCCTCGTGGCGCGCAGCCGCCGGGCCTCGGTCATCCGCCGTCGCGCGCCGGCCCCCATGACGCCAGCGCGACGCCTGCCCCCAGCAGCAGCACCAAGGCCGCAGCCCAGAACGGCGCGGCCGGGTGCCACGCGAACACGGTCCCCGCGCTCACGGCTCCGAGCGCCTGCCCGAGATTGCCGGCCGCGGCTTGTCGGCCCAGCAGCGCCCCGCGCCTGCCGGCATGGCGCTCGAGCAACTCATACGACAGCACCGGTGCGACCATGCCGATCCCACTGGCGACCACCGCAATCAGCAGGCTAAGCGACGCTGCGCCCGGAACAGCGGACGTGAAGGTCAAGGCGAGCGCGGAAGCGCCGAACAAAGCGGCAACCCAGCGCTGGTTGATGCGGCGACGCACGCCTTGCAGGAGCAGTGTGGACTGCGCCGCCAACATCGCCAGGCTGCAGGTGATGAACATCAGCGCCATCGTTCCGCTGGCCAGGCCCAGCGTCTGCCCGCCGAACAGGGTGAAGCCGACCTCGAATGTGCCCACGGCAAACGACGCTAGCAGCGCCAAC
Source organism: Bordetella parapertussis (assembly GCA_945877995.1). Lineage (GTDB taxonomy): Bacteria > Pseudomonadota > Gammaproteobacteria > Burkholderiales > CAIKXV01 > CAIKXV01. The sequence continues at coordinate 4,591 of CAMDXD010000028.1, read as the reverse complement.
GCCATCGACGAGAGAACGAATCGCCGGCGCTCGGGTGATATCCGCTGCGGCAAGTCGCGCTCCGGCGCCGCGCTTGCGCGGTCCAGACTCCATGGGGCGAGCAGCAATAGCGGGAGTGCACCAAGCGCCATGGCGAGCGCGGGCCAGTTGACCATTGCCGGCATGCTCTCGACCCGCATGCCCATGATGGGGCCGGCGGCCCAGGTGCCGAAGACCGGGCCGGCGAGGAATCCGACGAACGACGCGCTGCCGAGCAAGACGAAGCGGCGGTTGCGCTCTGCGGGCGTGCTGATGTCGGAAATGTAGGCCTGCGCCGTGGGTACGATGGCGGCGGCGCCAGCGCCGGCCAGCAACCGCGCGAGATAGACACTGGCCAGGTTCGGCGCAACAGCGCCGGCAGCCGTGCCCAACAGGAACGCTGCGAATCCCGCCACCAGCACCCAGGTGCGGCCGGTTCGATCCGACAGGCGTCCCCACACCGGCGCAAAGAGGAACAAGGCGAATGTGTAGGTGCCACCGAGCGTGCCGACATGCCAGGAAAGAGTGGGCGCTGTGGCCCCGACGAGGTAGGGCCCGAGATACAACTGCAGCAGCGGCAATCCCGCGCCGTAGCCGAGCGCGACGACAAAAACCATGGCGACGAGCAGCAGCATGGCACGGCGCTCGCCTGCGGCCGTAGCCGGGCGCGCCGGTGAAATGGCAGGCGCACCCGAGGACGTGGTCGGCGTAGCGCCCATCCGCGGACTCTTCATGGGACTCGCACCACTCCAGGGCGAACGGCGCGACCTCAGGCCGCGACCTCCGCGGCCAAGGCCGGCTGCTGCCCGCCCTCCCGGGCCGGACTCACACGGCGGATTCCCGTGAGCCGGGTGCGCTTGAGCATCAGCGCGTTGATGGCCACCAATGCCGAACTGCCTGACATGGCGATCGCCGCGATCTCCGGACTGATGGTGAACGGATAGAAGACCCCGGTTGCCAGCGGGAAGGCTACTACGTTGTAAGCAACGGCCCAGCCCAGGTTCTGGTGCATCTTGCGCAACGTGGCGCGAGACAACTCGATCGCGCCGACCACATCGAACGGATCGCTTTTCATGAGCACGACGTCCGCGCTTTCGATCGCCACGTCGGTGCCGGCCCCGATGGCGAAGCCCACATCGGCCTGCGTCAACGCCGGCGCATCGTTGATGCCGTCGCCCACCATGCCCACCTTCTTGCCCTGGGCCTGAAGCTCCTTGACCTTCGCGGCCTTGTCACCCGGCAGCACGTCGGCAAACACGATGTCGATACCCAGTTCCTTCGCGATGCGTTCGGCCGTGGCCCGGTTGTCCCCGGTCAGCATGGCGACCTGCACGCCGCGGGTATGCAGCGCCTTCACCGTTTCCACTGAAGAGGTGCGCACCGCATCAGCGATGGCGATCAGGCCGATGAGCTTGCCGCCATGGGCCACGTGAACAACGGTTCGCCCCCGGCCTTGCAACTCGCGCGATTTCGCCTCCATGCCGTTCGGGTCGATCTTGTTCGCGTCCATCAAAGTCCGGTTGCCAAGCAGCGCCCGCTGACCACGGACGACAGCTTCCGTTCCCATGCCGTCGATGTTGGTGAACGCGCTGACTTCTTCCAGCGGTAGACCCTTGGCGCGCTTGAGCACGGCCAGCGCGAGCGGGTGCTCAGACAGCTTTTCCACCGACCCCGCAACGATCAGCACCTCGTCGACCGTGACGCCCGCAGCGGCTACCAGATCAACCACATCTGGCTGGCCGAGCGTCAGCGTTCCGGTCTTGTCGAAGATCACGACGTCGAGCCGGGTTGCATCCTCGAGCACCGCGGCGTTCTTGAACAGGATGCCATTCATCGCCCCCAAGCCGGTGCCGACCATCACGGCCATCGGGGTGGCCAGACCGAGCGCGTCAGGGCACGCGATGACGAAAACCGTGATGGTGAGCGTCATCGCCAGCAACACCGGCTGGCCCAGCACAAAGTACCAGGCGACGAAGGTCGCGACTCCAATCAGGAACGCAACCACCACCAGCCATTGCGATGCCTTGTCGGCCAGAAGCTGCGCCGGCGCCTTGGAGTTCTGCGCTTGTTGCACCAGCTTGACGATCTGGGCCAGCGCCGTGTCGGCACCGATCTTGGTCGCGCGGTAGCGAAAGCTCCCGCTCTTGTTGATGGTGGCGCCGATGACGCTGTCGCCAACCCCCTTCTTCACCGGCATGGACTCGCCGGTGAGCATGGATTCGTCGACCAGCGATCCGCCGTCCTCGACCTGCCCGTCCACGGGGATCTTGTCGCCAGGGCGAATCAGCACGATGTCACCTAGAAGCACTTCGGAGGTCGCCACCGTGGATTCGACTCCGTTGCGCACGACGGTGGCCTTCGGGGGAGCCAGGTCCATCAAGGCCCGGATCGCCTCGGAGGCGCCGGCACGCGCGCGCATCTCGAGCCAGTGTCCGAGCAGGATGAAAACCAGCAGCACCGACACGGCTTCGTAGAACTGGGCGCCCTCGAAGAAGAACGTCGCGCCGACACTGAAAAGGTATCCCGTTCCCACGCTCAGAACCACCAGCACCGCCATATTGAGTACGCCGTTGCGAAGCGCGCGCGCGGCAGCCACGAAAAAGGGCCACGCCGGATAGATGACGGCGCCACTGGCCAGGAGGAACAACCACAGCTTGAGTTCGAGGCCGAAGGGCGCGCTTAGCTTGATGAAATCCATGCCCATCGGCGCATAGAGAAAGATTGGGATCGTGAACGTCAGGCAGATCAGGAAACGGTTGCGCATATCGCGCGCCATCCCCTGTGCGTCCATGCCGGCACCGTGCCCCATGTCATGAGCCATGGCGTCCATGGGCGCCGTGGCGCCGTGGTCCATTGCGTGCTCGTGGGCGGGAGCGGCCGGACGGGCGCGGGGCGCACCATGACCCGCATGAACCGCATGCTCATGACCGCCGGGATCGGCACGCGCCGAATTGAGGCGAGCAGACATGATGAGGGGTTGCTTCGCCACGGCAGTGATAGCCGCAATTCTCGATGGCCTTGCGGATCGCCTCGGGTGTCGTCAGGTTCGTCTCGAAGGTCACGCTGGCCGAACCCGATACGTAGTTGACCGCCACGGCGGTGACGCCCGGCAAGCGCGACATCTGCTTCTCCACGCCGTGGGCGGACATTGACGAGAACAGCCCGCCAACCTCGAAGTTCGTCGTGCTGTTCATGTTTTGGCTTCTTTCAGGTGCGGTAATTGGGGAAGAAGGTGCAGATAGACGACGACGCTCAGCAGCGCGGCGAAGAAGCACCACACCGAGATGAACCAAGTGGCGTAAAAGTAGTTGGCTGCGCCAAAGGACAAGAGCGCCAGAACGCCGAAGAGCCTTACCGCTCGATGTGAGGACAGCAACGGGCTGACGGTGGTCGACAGAAGGTACAGCGTCATCGCCACCGCGGCAAAGAAATGCGGTGACAAGTACTCGACGTGCTGCCCGGTGGGTCGCGAGATGACCGGGAACTCGATCAGGATGTAGAGCAGGTAGACGCCCACCAGCATGCCGGCCGCGGTGAACGCCAGCAGTGCCGGCCTTCGCCGTCCGGGTGGCTCGAGTAACAGCACCGCCACTGGAACGTAGACGGGCCATAGGACGTGCGAGAAGAAGGAGTAGAGATGCGTCATCACCGTGTTCAGCACCGGTGCTTCGTGGCTGAACGTCAGCCAGATGACGCCCTCGACCAACTGCTGAACGGCGAACAGAAGCGGAATCGCTGCGAACGGTATTTCACGCCTATATCGAGCCGACTGCAGCGTGAGCGCGCCAAACCCGAGAAGGAATGTTCCCGCGGTAAAGCTGGCTGTCGCGGAAAAGCACATTCAGACCGCCCCCTCAAGCATGCATCCCTGTGCCATGGCCGGGGGCGCCAAAAGCGCGAGAAGGGTCAGTACGAAAAGCGCACTGAATTTGGATCGAATGAACAGCGTGTGAGGTCTCCTGGCAGCGTGGTTCGGTTTCATGGCAGCATCTGGCGCACGGCAGCGGCGATGCACGGCGCCAGTTCAATTCGATTGGATGGATGAGCGACCGTGTCGCAGCTGACGATCTCGGCGGCGCCCGCTGCCTGCAAGTCGCCGTAGGCACCTTGCGAGAACACCGCGTGGACAGCGACGCAAACCGGCGCAGCCAGGCCAAGCCGGCGCAAATGCTGAACAGTTTCGATCATGGTCCGCGCGGTCGATACGATGTCATCCACCAGCACGGGTGTGTGATCGAGCCATCGGTCCAGTTGGGGCAGAGACACCACGACGTCACTATCGCCCCTTCGTTTCTTGGTCAGAACGATGAATGGCGTGTCGGCTCGCCGCGCGACGTCTTCCACCCATTGCACGCTTTCCTCGTCAGGGCCGATCAGGACCGGCCGGCGCACCTGCGAGCGCACCCATGCGGCCACCGCCTCAGCCGCGTGCGCGACGCGGCATGGAACGCTGTAGATCTGAGACAGATCGGAAACGCGATGCAAGTGGGGATCGACCGTCACCAGCCAGTCGACATGGCGCGAAATCCAGCCACCGATATGCGCGGCACTGATCGTCTCGCCCGACTGAAAC
>CAMDXD010000027.1 GCA_945877995.1 Bordetella parapertussis | reverse complement strand
CACTGCATCGTGTCCTCCATGTCGCGTACGCCAAGGTCGTAGTCGAAGTCGTAGTAGAGGTCGAAGGCCTTCTGTCCGTCGGCCGGGTTTCGGTCGGACAGCTCGACCCCCGGCTCCTGGCGCCAGAACAGGTCGGGCACGAGGCAGATGTACCCGGCCTCGGCGAACTCCTGCGCATGCTTGCGCATGGTGTCGTTCACGCCCCAGATCTCCATGATCGCGATGATCGCGCCGGCGGGCTTTCGGTCGGGCCACGCAATGTGCGCGCCCATCTCGCCGTCGCGCAGTTTCAGCTTGATGTCTTCGGTCCTGGCCATTGCGTCGGGCTCCGGATATGCATGAGAAGACGAGAGTAATCCAACGCCGGAATTCGTACCGGGCCGGGCTGCCGTTCGTCGGTGGCTGTGCACCTCGCGCATGCCAGCCGCGTTGATGGATGCGTAGGGGCAGGACGGGCCCGGCGGCGGGGCCGATTCCTGACTGACAAGTGTTTCGAGACTGTAACTGCGGCAATGTCCGCTTGCATCACTGACAGTTGCGGACGCTGAACCGGATTACGCTTGCTGCACACAGGACCCCTGCCATCCGAGGGTCCCAGGAGGAAAAGATGTATTCACGATCCATCATGTCATCGAGCCCCCGCCGCGCGGCAATCGCCGCCTCGCTGCTGGCTGCAGCCGCACTGGCGATGCCTGCGCCGGCGATGGCCGACCGTGGGGGACACCACGGCCACGGCTACGGTCATGGTCATGGCCATGGCCATGGCCATGGCGGCCACCACTGGAACGGCGGCCCGCGCATCGGCGTGCACGTGCCGGCACCGGCCTACCGGCCGCACTACTATGCCCCGCCGCGCGTGTACTACGCGCCGCCGCCGGTGTACCACGCACCCCGCCTGATCCATTCGGCGCCGCTCGTGTACGTACCGCCGGTCGTCCATTCATCGCGCAGCTATGCGCCGCCGGTCTATTTCGAACGCAACGACCTCGGCGCGGTCCATCCGGCGTCAGCGTCAGCGTCAGCGCCAGCACCCGCTTCCGCAGCCGACACCGCGTTCTGGTTCTTCTGTGCCGATTCCAATACCTACTATCCCTACGTGACCCAGTGCGCGACATCCTGGGAACGGGTGGTACCCACGCCGCCTTCGGCGGGGCGCTGATCCAACGGATGCCGGAGACCCTGATGACCTTTCGATCCCTTTCTTCCCACGCAGCGGCACTGGCGCTCGCCGTCGGCGCGGTGCTCTGCCTGTCGGCAGGGCCGGCGCAGGCGCATGGTGGCTATCGCGGCCATGGCGGCTTCGGCGGCCCCCGGGTCGGCGTCTATTTCGGCGCGCCGATCGTGCCGTTCTACTACGGCCCGCGCTACTACTATCCGCCGCCCGCCTACTACTACGACTACCCGCCGGTGGTCAGGGTCGTGCCGGCGCCGCCAGTCGTGTATGTCGAGCGCGGCGATGCGCAGGCGCCCGCGCCCGACTATGTGCCGCCGCCGTCCGCGCCGCAGCCTCAGCCGCCGGTGCAGTCGGCGCAACCGCAGGCGGCACAGGGGCCGGAGTGGTTCTTCTGCAACGACTCGAATACCTACTACCCGTACGTGCGCGAATGCGCGACGCCCTGGCAGCGGGTGCCGGCGCAGCCGCCGGCCGGCGCCAGGTAGGCATGGGAGACCTGCGATGACACCTGCCCTGCCTTCACTGCGTCGTACCAACCGTGCGCGTGGCACCCGCGGCCTGCGCCGCGCCCGCACCAGTGCGCTGGTCGTGGCCCTGCTCGCGCTCGGCGGCTGCGTGTCGATCCCGACCGGTCCGAGCGTGGCCACCTTCCCCGGCACTGGCCGCAGCTTCGACCAGTTCCGCGCCGACGAGGCAGACTGCCGTCGCTACTCGTCCGATTCCATCGGCGGCAGCGATCCCTCGCGGGCGCAGGCCAGCAGCGCGGTGACCAGCGCGGCGGTCGGCACGGCAGTAGGCGCGCTGGCGGGCGCGGCGCTCGGTGGCAGCCAGGGTGCGGCCACCGGTGCCGGCGTCGGGCTGCTGTTCGGCGGCGTGGCCGGTGCCGGCGCGGCCAACGCGTCCGGCTACACCACCCAGAAGCGCTACGACAACGCGTTCGTGCAGTGCATGTATGCCAAGGGCAACAAGGTGCCGTCCACCGGGCTCGCGCGCAGCAGCGCACAGGTGGCAGCCCCGCGTCCGCCGACCCCTGCGGTGTACAGCCCGCCGCCACCACCGAAGGCCACCGTCTACGGCCCGCCGGCCGGCTACGACCCGCGCTACCCACCGCCGCCGCCACCTGTGCGCAACTGAGCCGCCAGGTCGGACGAGTGCGCCGCGTGCGCACTGCCGGTCAGAGCCCGAGATCGCTCAGCCCGGGGACGGTCGTCCGGGCGCCGACCCAGCGGCCAGTGGCCAGTGGCACCTGCGCGCTGTCAGCTCCTCACGTTCGACTGCGCGTGGGTCACGCAGCCGCGGCCTCGCCCGGCGTGAAGCGCAGCCACGCGCGTCCGCGCACCCGTTCCACAACCATCCGGCGTGCAGCCACGTCCAGCCGGTAGGTCAGGAAGCTGCGGTCGCGCACGCTGGACAGCCGTTCCGGCCGGAACACGGCCACGTTGGTGCCGCTGCAGCGCGCAGAGTCGACCAGGAGTCCGTTCGCGCCCTGCGCATGCAGGTAGTCGCCGACGCGCTGGGTGAACGCATAGCTGTCGCGGTCGACCAGCCCCGGATGGCGATCCTGCCGGCCCCGCAGGTCGACCAGCAGCGCATCGCAGCGTACGTTGAACACCCGCCGCTCGCTGACGATCGTGCGCTGCTCGCCGGCGAAGCTGTCCATCACGAAGCGGTACCAGTGCCAGGCCGTCTCGTGCACCGTGGTCTCGAGCTCCAGTGCGCCGTACCAGACGCCGAAGCGCGAGCCGTCGGAGAACCGGGTCTGCTGCCAGTGGCTGGAATCGAAGCTGTAGCTGATCACCGTGCCGTAGTCGAACGGCCGGCTGATCGCGGCGCCTGTGGCCAGCGGCCGGCCTGCGCCCTCGGCGGCGATGGCGACCGCGCGCTCGGCCGGATCGTCCGACAGGTCATCGAACAGGTCCTGCGACTCGCGGATGCCCGGGATGTTGCGCAGCAGGTCGCCGTGCAAGTCGGCATTGGCCGAGAACAGCTCGGCCGGCAGTGCAGCGCCGCCCACCCGGCTACCGGCCGCGCTGGTGGTCGAGGTAGCGGCGCACCGCCAGCAGTCCCTCGAAGCCGTGCTCGATCATCAGGTCGACCGGGCGCCCGCCGAGCCGGGCATTGGGCTGGCTCACCCAGCGATAGGCGAGGTCGCGGTCGTGCGGGAACAGGACACGCAGCGACTTGTGGATGCCGAGCAGGTGGCCGGCGCGGTCGACGAGGTCGCGGCTGTCCGACAGCGGCTCGCCGGCGCGATAGCGTGCCAGCGTGCTGCGGCTGCCGGTGGACAGGCCGAGCAGCGCCGCCTGCTCGGTGGCCGGCAGTGCCCAGTGGTCGAGCAGGCGCGTGACCAGCTTCGACAGGCTGGCCCGGGCTTCCCGGCCGTGCAGGTCGACCTCGGGCAACGGCCCATCGACCGATTCATCCCGATGGCGGGAGCGGCCGGGGGCTGCGGTGGATCCGGAAACGGCTGCCTGCGACGACATCGACGTACACCGTGGCTTGATTGGTACGAATGGTGTACTTTCTGGTACGCAGCGTCAAGCGCCGGTGCTGCGTCCACCCGAGCGCAATGCATCCAGCAGCGGTGCCATCGACGGCCACTCCTCGCAGCGTTCGATGGCCGACTCCACCGCCGCCACGCCCGCGTCGGTCAGCACCAGCCCGGCCAGCTCGCGATACTTGGCGCGCACGGGCGCCTCGTCGAAGGCCTCGCCGACCCGGCGGTCGTCTTCGACAGAAGCGGCCTCGCGCCGGCCGTCCTTCAGCACCAGCGTGACCCGAGCAGGCTTCGACGCCGGCAACCGGGCGGTCATCGCCTTGTCTTCGACCACGTGCACCCGGTGGCGCAACGCGGTCAGCACCGGGTCGCGCACCGCGGCGTCGGTGAACGAGGCATAGCCGAGATGGCCATTGACCACCAGGGCCGCGGCGGCATGCGGCAGCGAGTAGCGCGCACCGAAATGCCCGGGCGGCTCCTGCACGCCCAGTCCGGCAGCGAAATCGTAGGTCTCGACATCGATGCGCTCGATGTCCTCGGCGCGGGGCTGCAGCCGCGCCAGCACGTCGGCCAGCGCATCGAGCGCAGGGTAGATCGGATTGCAGCACGCGCGCAGCCGGAACAGCACCTGCGCGATCTCCCAGCGCGTGCCGAGCCCGTCGAACACCGGTGTCGGGTTGAAGCCGACCGACAGCAGCTCGGTCATGGTCTGCTCGATCGCATCGTCCTGCGCGGTGAAGCCGGCGAGCACGAGTTCCGGTGCGTTCACCGCCGCCATCGCCGACATGCCGCCGACGGCATTGAGCGTGGTGGCTCCGGCGACCACGTTGCCGTAGCCGGCAGTGACCATCAGGTTGCCACCGATGCGGATGGCGGTACCGATGCCGGCTGTATCCAGCCCGCGCAGGCGCGCGCCCGCGGCGATCGCACCCAGCATCCCGGCCTGGCCGAGCGGATGCGCGAGCGGACGGCGGGTGGTCGCGGCACCGAGCCGGATCGCCACGTCGTAGCCGGTGACCAGCGCCTCGAGCAGGTCTCGGCCGTTGCGGCCGGCACGCTCGGCCACCGCCAGCGCCCCTGGCACCACCTGGATCGCCGCCTGGCAGGACACCTTGCCATGCGTCTCGCACATCTCGATCGCGCGGCCGGCGACACCGTTCAGGAAGGCGGCGCGGCCGGCGTCGTTCACCGGCCAGCCGCGCGCGAGCACGGTCGCGCCGCTGCCGGCACCGGCCGACAGGCCGGTGCGCAGCCGCGCGACCTCGGGCTGTTCGGAGCCGCCGAGGATCACCCCGATCGTGTCGAGCAGCACCAGCCGCGCCAGCCGCTGCACCCCGGCCGGCAGTTGCTCCCAGCGCGTTCCTGCCACCATGCCGGCCAGCGCATCGATCGCCTTGCTCATCGTCGTTTCCTTCAGTCGAAGCCGTAGAGCCGGCGTGGATTGTCCACCAGTATCCGCTGCCGCACCGCCTCGTCGGGCGCCCATTCGCCCAGCATGTCGGCGAGATCGCCGTCGTCGGGCATCTTCTCGCGCGCACTCGGATGCGGCCAGTCGGAACCCCACACCACGCGATCGGGTGCGACCTCGATCATGCTGCGTGCGAACGGCACCAGGTCGGGATAGTGAGGCACCGCGTCGGAGACGAAGTACGGGCCCATCAGCTTGGCCCAGACGTTGTCGCGCGCCAGCAGCCTCAGCAGCGCGCGGCAGGCCGGCGCCTGCAAGCCTTCGGCGGTCGAGATGCGCGCGAAATGATCGATCACGACGTCGATGTCGAGCTGCTCCAGCGCCTGCTCGATCTGCGGCATCACGCGCAGGTCGAGGTAGAACTGCAGGTGCCAGCCCAGCGGCTTGATGCGCTCTGCCAGGCGTGGCGCATCCTCGATGCGCAGCCCGGGCGTGGCCGAGGCGGTGTTGATGCGGATGCCGCGGAAGCCCAGGCCATGCAGCCGCTCGAGTTCGCGGTCGTCGATGTCGGCTGACACCACGGCCACCGCGCGCAGGTCGAAGGTGCGCGAGGCCAGCGCCTCCTCGATCAGCGTGTTGTCGGTGCCATACACGCTCGGCTGCACCAGCACGCCGCGCTCGCAGCCCAGCGTGCGCAGCATCTTCACGTAAGCCGGCAGCGGCGTCTCGTGTGGCACGAAATGCGTCTTCGGCAGCAGCTGGTAGCGCGACTGCGGCCCGAACACATGGGCATGGCAATCACAGGCACCAGGCGGGAACGCGCGCCTCGGCGGGTGCGGGGCCGCCGCAGGGGGCGGGATGTCAGGCATTCGTATCGTCGCGTCGGTCATCGCAGTCATTTCCGGGGTTACCCTTGCTGCGGACGATATCACTCCGGGAGCATCCCCCATGCATGTCGACGGCCAGTGCCATTGCGGCCACATCCGCTATGAAGCCCAAGCCGACCCGTCCCGGGTCGCGATCTGCCACTGCATCGACTGCCAGGTGCTGACGGGTTCGCCGTACCGCGTGTCGGTCGTGGTGCCGGCGTCCGACTTCCGGCTGCTCGCTGGCGAGCCGACCTTCTACGTGAAGACCGCCCAGAGCGGCAATCGACGCGCGCATGCGTTCTGCCCGGTCTGCGGCGCGCCGGTGTTCGCCCGCCCGGACAGCGATACGCCGCAGACCTTTACCCTGCGCGTCGGCGGCCTCGTACAGCGGGCGAGCCTGCCGCCGCAACGGCAGATCTGGTGCCGCTCCGCCGTCGAATGGTCGGCGGACATCGGGGCCCTGCCCGCATCGCCAGGGCAATGATCGGCCCCTTGAGCAGCCTCGCCCGAGGGCGCGCCAGCGGTTAGCGCTCGCCATCGGCACGGCGCCCATGCACGACGGCCAGCCGTATGCCGTTCCATTGCATGCCGGTTTTCGGTAGATTGCCGGATTCCGAAGCCGCAGGCGTACCGCCATGTCCGAGCGCATCCTGGTCATCAATCCGAACAGCACCCATTCGGTCACCGAGCAGATGAGCGCGGCCGTCTCGGCGATGCGCCTGCCCGAAGGACCGCAGATCCTCTGCGAGACCCTGCACGAAGGCCCTGCCGGGGTGGAGACCCAGGCGCAGGTAGACGCGAGCACCGGCCTGCTGCTCGACTGGCTCGCGCGCCGTCCCGAGATGGCCGCGAGCGATGCGATCATCATCGGCTGCTTCTCCGACCCGGGCCTTCACGCGCTGCGCGAGGTGTACCGCCAGCCCGTGCTCGGCATCGGCGAGTCGGGCTTCAATACCGCGTCCGCGCTGGCCGAACGCTTTGCATCCATCGCGATCGTCGCAGGATCGCTGGCCCGCCACCGGCGCAAGATCCGGGCGATGGGCTTCGAACACCGCTACTGCGGCGGCCTTGCGGTCGACATGGGCGTCAGCGCGCTGGCCGACGTGCAGCGCACCCGCGAGCGGCTCGAGGGTGTCGGCCGGCGCCTGCGTGACGAGATGGGCGCGCAGGCGATCGTGCTCGGCTGCGCGGGTTTCTCCGCCCATCGCGAAGGGCTGGAACAGGTGCTCGGCGTGCCCGTGGTCGAACCTACCCAGTCCGCCGTCGCGCTCGCAATGGGACAGGTGCTCGCCCGGCGTTCGCTGTCGGAACAGCATCGCGCCGCGGCCTGAGACGGGCGGTGCCGGCAACCCATACCGGCGATCACACCGGCACCAGCCGGACTGCGGTCAGTCGGCCTTGATCTTCGCGGTCCGGATCACCTCGCCCCACTTCGCGTACTCTCGGTTGACGAATTCCGCTGCCTCCTTCGGCGTGGTACCGAGCGGTTCGATCGCCGCCTTCTCCAGCCCGGTCCTGACCTCGGGCTCGCGCAGCACCTTCACGAACTCGGCGTTCAGCCGCGACACGATCGTCGGCGGCGTCGCGACCGGCACGAAGATGCCGCCCCACACGCTGACCACGACACCCGGGAAGCCCGCCTCGACCAGCGTCGGCAGGTCGGGCAGCGCCGGCGAGCGCTTCTCGCCGGTCGTGGCGAGGCCACGCAGGCGGCCGTCGCGGATGAACGCCTCCGTCCCGGCGAGGCTGCCGAACACCAGCTGCACCTGCCCCGCGATCACCGCGGTGACCGCAGGGCCGACACCCTTGAAGGGGACATGCAGGATGTCGAGCTTCGCGCGCGCATTGAACAGTTCGCCCGCCATATGCGGCGTACTGCCCAGGCCAGCAGAACCGTAGGCGAGCTTCGTCGTCTTCGAGAGATCGGCGAGTTCCCGCGCCGACTTCGCCGGGACCTTCGAATTGACAGCCAACACCAGCGACGCGGTGGTGAAGATGGTCACCGCTGCGAAGTCCTTCAGCCGGTATCTCGGATCCTGCTGCAGGTGCAGGTTGATCACCAGCGAAGGATCGGCCAGCAACACCGTATAGCCGTCGGGGCTCGCATTGCCCGCCGTCTGCATCGCGATCATGCCGCCACCACCGGGACGGTTGTCGATGATCACGCTCTGGCCGATGGATTCGGACAGCTTCGGGCTGGCGAGCCGCCCGACGAAATCGAAAATGCCGCCAGGCGCGAACGGGACCAGCAGCCGGACCGGCCGCGACGGGTAGGCGTCCGCGGCATGGCCGACGCCTGGGGACGCGAGCAGCATGGCGGTCGTGGTCGCCGCCGCGACGGCCATCGGAAGGCCGGATAAACGAAGGTACATGTGTGCTCCGTTGTTGTTTGACGACCCGCCCACCCAGGCAAGGTTCGTACTACTGTGATCACAGATTCCATCCCGCTCGGCGTCAATCTTGACCGTGACCGGGCCCGGGTGTAAAGCTGCATGCACTGGAAACTCACGCAAGGAGCACGGCCATGGTCCAGAAAGTGAAGCTCGTCCAGCCGAAGGACGCTGCCGGAGAAGTCGCGCGCATCTTCGAAGATATCCGCAAGACCAAGGGCGACAAGTTCCTGACGCCCACGTGGGGCTTCTTCGCGCAGGACGTCGAACTGCTTCGCCACTGGTGGGGCCTCACCAAGCGCCTGCAGATGACCGAGGGCGCGATCGAGAAGACGCTGCTCAATTCGATCTCGCTGGTCTGCGCGGCCGAGGTGAATTGCCCGCGCTGCATCAACAACCACCAGACCCACCTGATCGAGCATTTCGGCATGTCGACCGACGACGTGATGGAGGTGCTCGACTTCGAGAATTCGACGAAGGTCGACGAACGCGCGAAAGCGGTGCTGCGCTTCGCGCGCAAGACCGCTTTCAACGAGCCGATGGACGAATCCGACTTCGCGGCGCTGCGCAGCCACGGCATCACCGACGTGGGCGTCGCCGAGATCGTGTCGATGGCGATGCTCGAGTCCGGCATGGCCCGCCATGCAGTCGGCGTCGCCCAGTTCGAGAACGGCGACGACTGGCCGCGCGACAACCTGCCCTCGAAGACCTACGCCGAGAACGTCAACGCCTGACCGGAACACGCCTGCCGCCATGCCGATCGCACCGATACAAGGTACCGCCGCGGTCTTCGGGGATCATGTCTCCGCCGACTCGATGCTGCCCGCCCGCCACTCCTTCCTGCCGCCCGACCAGATGGCCGAGCAAGTCCTGATGGACGTCGGCCCGGAGGCCAACCGCAAGGTGCGAACCCATCCGGTGATCGTCGCTGGCGAGGCATTCGGATACGGCACCGGGCGCGAGTCGCCGTCGCGCGCATTGCGCGCGGCAGGCGTACGCGCGGTGATCGCCCGCAGCTTCTCGCGGCTGTTCTTCCGCAATGCACTGAACAACGGGATCGTGGTGATCCAGTGCCCGGCGCTCTCCGCAATGTCGGTGCAGGACGGCGATCCGGTCACCATCGCACTCGAGGAGGGCAAGGTGCACTGGAACGGGCAGTCGTTCGATTTTCCACCGATGAGCGGTGTCGTCTCGGAGATCGTCGCAGCGGGCGACCTGATCAGCTACGGACGCGCGCTGCTGGCGAAGTCCGCGCCGTCCGGCGAGGGAGCCTGACCATGGGCAGGACGCTTGCACAGAAAGTGCTCGAACGAACGAGCGGGCGCACCGGGCTGGTACCGGGGACGATCGTCGAGGCGACGCCCGACTTCAGTTATTCGCACGACTACGCCGCCTGGGCGATCGATGCCTTCGAAAAGATGGGCGCCACCCGCGTCCACCGCCCGGAACGGATCGCGGTGTGCTTCGACCACGGCATCCCGCCCAACAGCGCGCGCGATGCCAACAGCCTCAAGCGGGTGCGCGACTTCGTCAAGAAGCACGGCTTCGCGCAGTTCTACGAGGCCGGCACCGGCGTCGCGCACCAGGTGATGGTCGAGCAGGGCTGGATCGTCCCGGGGTCGCTGTCGATCTGCAACGACTCGCATGCCTGCTCCGGCGGGTCGGTGGGCGCTCTCGCGCTCGCGGTGGGCGAGACGGAAGTCGGCTTCCTGTGGGCGATCGACCGTCTCTGGTTCCGGGTGCCAGTCACGCGGAAGATGGTGCTCGACGGCCGCCTGCGCCCGGGCGTCTATGCCAAGGACCTGATGCTGGTGATCGCGAAGCAGCTCGGGGTGCTCGGCGCGCTGTACGAGATCCTCGAGTTCCACGGCGAGGGGGCGAAGACCCTGTCGGTCTCCGAACGCTTCACCCTGTGCAACATGGCCACCGAGGTCGGCGCCAAGGGCGGCGTGTTCCCGCATGACGAGGTGACCGCGAAGTTCATGGCCGGGCGCGCGAAGTTCGCGTTCGAGCCGGTGCATTCCGACCCGGACGCCGAGTTCACCGCCGAGATGCATTTCGACCTCGATTCGCTGCAGCCGATGGTCGCCCTGCCGGGACGTGAAGACTATGGCGTGCCGGTGTCCGAGGTCGCAGGCCAGCACATCGACCAGGTGTTCATCGGCTCGTGCACCAACGCGCGCGCGGACGACCTGGCGATCGCGGCGAGCATCCTGCGCGGACGCAAGGTGCACCCGGGCATCCGGCTGATCGTGACGCCGGCCTCGCGCCAGGCCGAACTCGATGCCCTGCGCAGCGGCGACATCGAGGCGCTGGTGGAAGCCGGTGCGATCCTGATGCCCTCGGGTTGCGGCGTCTGCGCGGGCACGCACCAGGGCGTGTCGGCGGACGGCGAGCGTTGCCTGTCCACCAGTAATCGCAACATGCCGGGGCGCATGGGCAATCCGAAGTCCGAGATCCTGCTGTGCAGCCCGGCGACTGCGGCGGCCAGCGCAATCGCCGGCTGCATCGCCGACCCGCGCGGGGTCACGGCCGCCTGAACCGCGGGCGGCCAGGACGCTCAGTGGTTGATCACCTTGCGGTACTCGGGCGACGGGGTATGGCGTGCCGGCCAGTTCACGCCATCCTCGAAGCGCGCGAACACGGCTGCATGGCGGGCGAAGCCACCTTCGAGCAAGGCCACGGAAACGATCTCGGTGATCCCGGCATCGTCATAGCCAGCATCGCGCAGCGCGATGAATTCCTCGTCGGTGATCTGCTCGTTGAGCGTGAGCTTGCGCGCGATCCGGTAGACCGCCTTCTCCGCCTCGGGCAGGTCGGATGACTCGAAGTCGTGAAGCTTGTCGACTTCGGCCGCCGACAGCTGCATGCGTTCGATCAGGTCGGACTTGTGGAAGTTCACGCAACGCGGGCAGTCGGTCGCGACCGCGCACACCATCGCGATCTTGTTCGTGAGGTCGCGCGGCACGCGTCCGTCCAGCACCTCGAGCTGCTTCTGCAACTCCCACCAGGCCTTAAGCAGCGGCGGGACATTGGCGAAGAAACCGAACAGCGGACCCAGCCAGCGCGGGTCCTTCATCCGGCAGATCTCCTGGTACACCTGCTCTACGTCGGCCGAGGCTTCGCCTGGCTTCACGAGCTTCACCACCTGCATGGGCTTGCCACTCATCTGCGTACTCCTTCAGTGTCCAGATCGAATCAAGTCAGGCCGGCCGGAAGCCGCCTTCGGCCGGCAGCGGCGGGCTGTAGATCACCACCACCTTCGCCGGTCCGTCCACCGCACGCGCGCCGTGCACGCACTGGGGCGGGATGCGGATCACGCTGCCCGGGCCGCAGCGCTGCGGCAGCTGGCCGGGTTCGGAATGCTCAAGGAAGCCCTCGATCACCATCACGATCTGCCAGGCGGTGTCATGCGAATGCGGATGCGCCGCGCCGCCGGCTGCAACCTCGCCCAGCACCATCTCGAGGCCGGCGCCGAGCGAGGCTTCGACCAACCGCCGGTTGACGGTGCCGCCATGGCCGGGCGGGGAGTAGGACGGCAGCGTGTCGGGGTGGACGATGCGCGGGGGCTGTTCCATCGAGGATCTCCTGCAGGGTCGTTCGGTGTGGCCTGGCCATGGCCAGGCGCACGGATCTCAGGCAAGCGCGCGCGCGCCGCCCGAAGCGAGCAGCGCGGTAATGCCGGCCTCGTCGTAGCCCGACTCGCGCAGCAACACGCGGGTGTGCTCGCCCAGTCGCGGTGCGTTCATCGGATGCCGCGCCGCGACACCGTCGAAGAAGCCGGGCGAGGACAGGTGCTTCACCGGTCCGATGCCGGCGAACTCGCGCGTCTCGGTCGCGCCGCTGCGTTCCAACTGCAGGTCACCAGCGACATCGGCCAGCGACACGACTGGCATCGCCGGCATGTTCAGCTCGCGAGCGAGCGAGATCCACTCGGCGACGGTGCGGGTATGCGCGACCGATTCGACCACGTCGTACAGTTCGTGGAAGCGGGTGCCGCGCACCGCCGGATCGGTGACCCGCGGATCGGTCGCCATGTCGGGCCGTCCGACGGCAGTGAAGAAGCGTGCCCACTGCTCGTTGCTGTAGGGCGTCATCGACACATGGCCGTCCTTCGCGCGGTAGATGCGGCGGCCCTCGCGCGTGACCCGGGTGTAGCCGACGCTGCCCTGCGGCGAGAAGGTCGCACCCTGCAAGTGCTCGACCAGGCAGAACGAGGCGAGCGTCTCGTACATCGGGACATCGACTGTGCCGCCCTGCCCGGTGGTGCGCTGGCGCACCAGCGCGGCGAGCATCGCCGAGGCGAGCGCGAGGCCGGCGACCTTGTCGGCGATGAGGCTCGGCACCAGGCGCGGCGTGCCGTCGGCATCGGCGTTGAGTCCCGACAGACCCACCGCGCACTGGATCACGTCGTCGATCGCCGGCGCATCGGCAAGCTCATGCGCTTCGGCAAAGCCGGTCGCCGCGCAGTACAGCAGCCTCGGGTTCAGCGCCGCGCAGGCCTGCGGCGAGAAACCCAGCCGGGCCATCGGTTTGCGCCGCACGTTGTGCACCAGCATGTCGGCGCGCCGGATCAACGCCTCGAGTGCAGCCTTGCCGTCGGGCTTGCGGATGTCGAGTACGATCGAGCGCTTGCCGCGGTTCAGGTTCACGAACACCGGGCCCATGCCGCGCTCGGGCGCATGGCCGGCGTAGCGCATGATGTCGCCCTCGGGGACCTCGACCTTGACCACGTCAGCGCCGTAATCGGAGAGGATCTGCGTCGAGTACGGGCCGAACACGACCGAGGTCAGGTCGATCACCCGTACCCCGTCGAGCATCTTCGCTGCTGCTGTCATTGCCGATCCGGGACTCGTCGATATGCAGTCGATGATGGTACCTCAGCAACCGTGGATGCCGTCGCGCCGGCGCGGACGGTGCAGGGTGGCCGGCGTATCATCTGCGCTTCGCCAAGGATGGAAAGATCGTGATGCGTCCTGAACCGGCCCTCAGCGGCCACAGCCTGCAGCGCGCGCGGCGCGCCGTGCTGGCTGCCGCCACCGCCCTGCTGCTGCCGGGCGCCGCAATCGCACAGTCCGTCGACGGCGCTGCCTTCCCGTCGCGGCCGATCCGCATGGTGGTGCCCTACGTGCCCGGCGGCCTGCCCGACACCCTGGGCCGCATTGTCGCGCAACGCCTCGGCGATGCATTCAAGCGCCCAGTGCTGATCGACAACCGCCCAGGTGCAGGTGGCATCATCGGCACCGAACTGGTTGCCCGTGCGCTGCCCGACGGCTACACGCTGCTGGTGGCCGACCTCGGGCAGACGGCGATCACCCCGGCGATGACGCCAAAGCTGCCCTACGACATCCGGCGCGACTTCGCACCGGTGAGCCTGCTCGGCACCTCGCCGTTCTTCCTGGCGGTGAACAGCAGCACCGGCATCTCGACGCTGAAGGAGTTCGTCGCCTACGCACGCGCGCGCAACGGCAGCGCGTCGTACGGCTCCTCGGGTATCGGCAGCCCGCACCACCTGGCGATGGAGATGCTGCGCCTGCGGCTGGGCATCGAGCTGGTGCACGTGCCATACAAGGGCAGCGGCCAGTCGACGCCGGCGATCGTCTCGGGCGAGGTGCCGGCGCTGTTCACGGTGCTGCCGACGGTATCGGCCCATGTGAAGTCGGGCACGCTCAGGCTGCTCGGCGTGGCGAGCGCGACGCGCAGTGCGCAGGCGCCCGACGTGCCGACGTTCGCAGAGCTCGGGGTGAAGGACTTCGTGCTGCTGCCCTCGGTCAGCGTGCTCGCCCCGTCCGGCACGCCAGCGCCGGTAATCGAGCGGCTCGCCGCCGAGATCGGCAAGGCGGTCAGGCATCCGGACTCGGTGCAGAAGCTCGCAGCGATGGGCATCGACCCGGTCGGCAGCACGCCGGCCGAGTATGCGAAGCAGCTGCGCGCCGACATCGAGTTGTTCGTGCAGGCGGTGCGCGCCTCGGGTGTGAAGGCGGAATGAACGAGACCGGCCAGCTCTTCTTCGAGGATTTCGTAACCGGCCAGCACTGGCCCGGGCAGGAACGCCAGCTCGACGCCGCCGCGTTCCGCGCCTTCGCCACCCTCACCGGCGATGCCCACCCGATCCACTACGACGCCGACTATGCGCGCGGCACCCGCTTCGGCGCACCGGTCGCGCACGGGCTGCTGGTGGCGGCGATCGGCGCGCTGGGCGCCACCGCCGTGTCGCTGCGGCTGGAGTCGTCGATGGTCGCCTTCCTGGAGCAGGGCATGCGCTTCCTCGCCCCGGTGCTCGAGGGCGACACGATCCGCACCGCGTTCGAGGTGGAGAGCACCCGGCCCTCGCGCGACGGCAGCCGCGGCGTGGTGCGCTTCATCGTGCGCGTGAGCAATGCGGCCGGCACGCCGGTCGCCGAAGGCTTCCACGCATACCTGATCTCCGGCCGGCCGCAGCCTCGTCCCCGGCCAGCCACACCCTAGAGGAGCCCGACATGACCAAGCCCTTCACCGCAGTCGTGCCGCCCGGCGGCTGGAATCCGCGCTACACCTTCTCCGCCGGCGTACGCGCCGGCAACCTGCTGTTCATCTCCGGCATGACCGCCGCGAACGAGCAGGGCGAGATCGTCGGCGAAGGCGACATCGTCCGGCAGACCGAATACATCTTCGAGAAGATGGGCCGTGTGCTGGAGGCGGCCGGCGCCTCGTTCGCCAACGTGGTCGAGACCACCGAGTACTACCTGACGCTGGACGGATACGCCGGCACCGCAGCGATACGCCGCAAGGTCTTCGGCGACGCGCCCTGGCCCGCGGCGACCGGCGTGCAGGTCGCCGGGCTGATCCGCCCGGGTGCGCTGATCGAGATCAAGGCGACCGCGCTGCTCGACTGAGCCGTGGCGTGCCGGTCGCTCAGTTGATGCCGGCGCCGGAGGCGCGCACCACCTTTTCCCATTTCACCAGTTCGCTGCGGATCAGCGCACCCAGCTGCTCGGGCGTACCCGGCGCGGGTTCGTCGATGCCCTGCCCGGCCAGCTGTGCGCGCACCTCCGGGTCGGCGAGCACCTTGCGCAGCTCGGTGTTCAGCCGGTCGATGACCGACCGCGGCGTGCCGCCGGTGGCGGCCAGCCCGTACCAGGTGGTGGCGATGAAGCCGGGCACGCCCGCCTCCTGCACCGTCGGCAGGTCGGGCGCAGCGGCACTGCGTTTCGCGCTGGTCACCGCGAGCGCGCGCACCTTGCCGGCACGGGCGATCGGCAACAGGGTGCCGATGCTGCTGATCACGATCTGCACCTCGCCCGACATCAGCGCGGTCAGCGCCGGCGGCGCGCCCTTGAACGGCACGCGTACGGTCTGGATGCCGGCGAGCGTGTTCAGCAGTTCCGTCGCCAGATGGGTCGGGCTGGACGTGGCGCCGTAGAACAGGCCGCCCTTCTTCGCGCGTGCCAGCACGAGCAGCTCCTGCATCGTGTTCGCCGGCAGCCCGTTGTGCACCGCGACGATGTTCGGCGACTCGCCGATCAGGCTGATCGGTGCGAAGTCCTTGATCGGGTCGAACGGTACCTTGCCGTAGAGCGGCGGATTGATCGCCACACCCGGCTGGATCAACAGCAGCGTGTGGCCGTCCGGGCTGGCCCGTGCGACCACTTCCATCGCGATGTTCGCATCCGCGCCCGGCCGGTTCTCGACGATGACTGGCTGGCCGAGCGGCACCGCCAGGCGTGGTGCCACGATGCGCGCGACCAGGTCGACCGGACCGCCGGCGGTGAAGCCGACGACGATGCGTAGCGGCCGCGACGGCCAGGCCTGCGGCTGCGCCTGCACAGGCAGGCTCGACAACAGGAAGGGCACGGCGGAAAGGGCGGCGAGGACCGGAAGGGTGGCCAGTGTCTTGCGTCGGGTCTGCATCGACTCATCCATCGGGTTGCGTTGAAGGGCGTGCGGCGTTCAGTCGGGACGGATGCCCACGCGCGGGATCACCTCGCGCCACTGCGCGATCTCGGCATGCACCCGTTTCGTGAATGCTGGCGGTGGCACCAGCAGCGACCGTGCGCCCTGCGCGGCAAACAGGTCGCGCAGCCGCGGCCGGCCGGCCGAGCGCACGATCTCGGCATGCAGCCGATCGAGCCGGTCGGCAGGCAGCCCCGCCGGGCCGATGATGCCGAACCAGATCGGCATGTCGTAGTCGCCGAAGCCGGATTCGGCGAAGGTCGGCACCTCGGGCAGCAGCGGGTTGCGCTCCTTGCCGGTCACGGCCAGCGCGCGCATCCGTCCCGCCTGGATCGGACCGGCGGCGCTGGCGATACTCGAGGTACCGACGTCGACGCGCCCGGCGACGATCTCGGCGATCGAACCGGCCACGCCCTTGAAAGGCACATGCACCATCTTCAGCTTGTTGCGGTCGATGAACAGCTCGGCGGCCAGGTGCGAGGAGGTGCCGTTGCCGCCGGTGGCGAAGGTGACCTCGCCCGGCCGGTTGCGCGCGAGCTGCACCAGGTCCTTCGGGCTGCGCGCCGGGAACTCGAGCCGGCTGAACCAGACGGTCGGGGCCTCGGCGATCAGCGTGACCGGCTGGAAATCGCGCACCGGGTCGTAGGTCATCTGCTTGCCGTACAGCGCCGGCGCGATGGAAAACGAGTTCTCGGTCATCAGCAGCGTGTAGCCGTCGGGCGATGACTTCGCGACGGTGGCCGCACCGATGGTGGTGCCGGCACCGGCGCGGTTCTCGACCAGCACCGACTGGCCGAGCGATTCGCCCATGTCTGCAGCCAGCCCGCGCGCGACCACGTCGGTGAACGACCCGGGCACCACCGGCACCACGATGCGCATCGGCTTCACCGGCCACTGCGCCTGGGCAGCGGCCTGCGGCATGAACACCGCTGCCACGGCAGCGAGGCCTGCGGCAGCCACCAGGGCGCGCAGCCCGCTGCAAGGGACGATCGACGGCGCGCCGCCGGCATACAATCGGGTCAAGGTCTTCCCTGCCTCTCGAACTGTGATCACGATGACATCCTACTACGAAGACTTTGCCGTCGGCGCCCGCTACCCCACCTACAGCCGCACGGTGACCGAAGGCGACCACTCCCTGTTCTGCGCGCTGGTCGGCTACCACGTGCCGCTGTTCATCGACGAGGAGTTCGCGAAGAAGACGCCCTATGGCGGCCGCATCTGCCCGAGCCACCTGATCATGTCGTTCTCCACCGGCATGACCGAGAGCCTGTTCCGCACCTCGGTGGTCGGCCTGCTGGCGCTCGATGGCGGCCGGTTCTTCGCGCCGGTGCGCATCGGCGACACCATCCGCACCGACGTCGAGGTCCTGTCCAAGCGCGAGACTTCGAAGCCCGACCGCGGGCTGGTCGTGTTCCGCGACCTGGTCTACAACCAGCGCGACGAGCTGGTGTTCCAGATGGACAAGACCGTGCTGATGCGCACCCGCGCCAGCCTGCCGCCCGCGGCCTGATACGGAGAGCACCCATGGCAACTCATGCAACCGGCACGATCGACGCCTTCGGCGACCCGCTCGCCTTCCGCGCCCGGCAGGGCACCGCACGGCCAGCGATCGTACGCAATGTCGCCGGCCGCGACGTGTTCACGGTCGAGGCGCGCCAGATGGCGCACCACCAGAAGGAAGCCGTGGTCACCGAGGGCGATGCCGGCAGCGCCTGGCGCATCACCAGCGACGAGGGGCGGCACCTGTCCGGCACCGACCTCGCGCCGTTCCCGCTCGGGGTGTTCAATGCGGGCCTGCATGGCGACCTTTACAACCGGCTGCTGGCCTCGGCACCGGTGGCCGGCATCGACATCGACGACCTGCGCATCCACCTCGACAACCGCTACAGCCTGACCGGCTCGTTCGTGCGCGGCGACGCGGTCGGCCAGGCGGAACCGACCCGTGTCACGGTCAAGGTGAAGTCGCCCGCCGCGACCGCCGCGGTGCGCGCCTGGGTCGAGGCTGTGGTCGTCGCCTCGCCGGCGATGGCCGCACTGAGCACCCCGCT